>NZ_ABHH01000013.1:0-73624 GCF_000171855.1 Carnobacterium sp. AT7
TTACGGTAGTCGGTCAATTTCCCACCTGCTACTGTAACCAAACCATCTTCGTCAATATCCAATGCGCTTCCACGAGAAACAGCTGAAGGGTTATCTTCTGATTCAGAATTACCGGTTTCAATGTTTTTTAACACGTCTTCTACAGTGTAACGATCCACTTCACCTTTTTGGAATTGCTCGATCGTAGAAATCACTTTGTCAAAACTTTCGTCTTTGATTGGTTTGCTGTTCCCACCGTTGTAGTCCGAACCGCCATTTGCTGAAATCAATGGACGCAATCCTGCCCAACTTGATTCGATATCGTCAATCTTGATATCAGCTGATGGGTAACGATTGTTAACGATTTCTAATAGATAATCAACATCTTCTTGTTCAACCGTTGGATGTGCAAAGTCGCCTTTGTAATCTGTATCGGTTGTTCCAAAGTACGTTTTTTCTTCACGCGGAATCACGAATACCATACGGCCATCGTTTTTACCTGTATCAAAGTAAATCGGTTGTGGAACATGTAATTTTTTACGGTCCACTACCAAATGAACCCCTTTAGTTGGGCGCATTTGCGGAACAGCATCCAATTTAGTATCCATTTGACGAATCGTGTCAGACCAAGGGCCCGTTGTGTTTAAGACAACACGCGCTTTGATGTCAAATGTTTCACCCGTCAATGCATCTTCTACTGTTGCGCCACTAACTTTATTGGTTTCATCATGCAAGATGCCGACAACTTTCATGTGGCTAACCATATGTCCACCATCTGCAGCAGCACGTTTGATGTTTTCAATCACTAAACGAGCATCATTGTTGCGGTAGTCCAAGTAAACACCAGCACCTAATAAGCCTTCACTCTTTAGTTGAGGAACACGTTTAAGAACTTCTTCTTTGGTTAACGTGTAGTTCGCATATTTTGTTCCCGTAACACTTGCTAATTGATCGTATAAATCCATCGCTACTTTTAGCGAGAACATTGAAAATGTTGAACCCGGTTCGTCATAGATGGGTAAAATCATTGGATCAGCTTTTGGAATGTGCGGAGCGATTCCTTGTACGACAGCACGTTCTTGAACCGTATCCGCTACCACTTCAACATCAAAGTTTTTCAAATAGCGCAATCCACCATGAACCAATTTAGTCGAACGAGAAGAGGTTCCTTCTGCAAAGTCTTGCATTTCAACTAATCCGGTTTTAAGACCAGAGGCGCTGGCTTGTAAAGCCGTACCAGCACCTGTGATCCCTCCACCAATAATTAAAACGTCTAATGTTTCTTCTTTTAATGCTTGGATGTCTTGTTTTCTTCGTTCTATTGAGAAAACCATATTCTTTTCCTCCTTTTAAGCTTCTGGTTTAAAGACTTGAGTTGCTTTGACTGCTAATTTCCAGTTTTGATATAATTTTTCACGTTCTGCATCTGCCATTTGCGGTTCAAAAACGCCGCCTTCTTCGTACATGTCTTTGATTTCGTCCATGCTTTCCCAGAACCCTACTGCTAAACCAGCTAAGTAAGCTGCTCCTAAAGCCGTTGTTTCTAAGTTTGATGCACGTTGGACTTTTGTTCCTAAAATGTCTGCTTGGAATTGCAGTAACCAGTCGTTATTGGCAGCTCCGCCATCTACTTTCAATAATGGAATGTCAATGCCAGCATCTTTATTCATTGTGTCAATTACATCGCGTGCTTGGTAAGCAATGGATTGCAAAGTCGCTTTAACAAAATCTTCTTTTGTTGTTCCGCGAGTTAAGCCGAAAACTGCTCCTCGTGCATCTGAATCCCAGTAAGGTGCGCCAAGACCTGTAAAGGCTGGTACCACCACAACTTCATTGTTGCCTTTAGACGCTTTAGCCAATCCTTCTGAATCTGCTGAGTTTTCGATCATTCTTAAGCCATCACGCAACCATTGAATGGAAGATCCAGCTACAAAAATACTTCCTTCTAAAGCATAGTATACCTTACCATTGATACCATAGCCAATTGTAGTCAATAAATTATTTTCAGATAATTGAGGTTTCTCACCAGTGTTCATGACGATAAATGAACCTGTTCCATAAGTGTTTTTCACCATTCCAGGTTCGAAAGCCATTTGACCAAATAAAGCCGCTTGTTGATCTCCAGCCATTCCCGAAATTGGTGTATTTGCACCGTAGAAATGATAGTTCGTAGTGTAGCCGTAAACTTCTGAGTTCGATTTCACTTCTGGCATCATCACGTGTGGAATGTTTAACAAGTCTAAAATGTCTTGATCCCATTCTAATTTATGGATGTTGAATAACATTGTACGGCTAGCATTTGAATAATCGGTAACGAATGACTCTCCGCCTGTTAATTTCCATAGTAACCACGTATCCACTGTTCCGAATAATAACTCGCCTTTTTCCGCCCGTTCTTGCGCACCTTCAACATGGTCAAGAATCCAACGAATTTTAGTAGCTGAGAAATAAGAATCGATGATCAAACCTGTTTTTTCATGAATCATTTCTGAGTGTCCATCTTCGTTCAACTTAGCTGCGATTGGTGCTGATTGACGTGATTGCCAAACAATTGCGTTATAAATCGGACGACCTGTTTCTTTATCCCAAATGATGGTTGTTTCACGTTGGTTCGTGATTCCAATTCCTGCAATTTCTTCTGGTTTGACACCGGATTCAATAAATGCCCCAGCAATAACGGATTGTACTGAATTCCAAATTTCATTCGGATTGTGTTCTACCCAACCACTTTGTGGAAAAATTTGAGTGAACTCTTTTTGTGAGCTTCCGATTGTGTTAGTTTTTTTATCGTAAATGATTGCTCTTGAACTCGTTGTTCCTTGATCAATGGCCATAATATATTTTTTCTCTGTCATGTTAAATTTCCTCCTATGCTTTTTGCAAGCGATTTCTTAATAAACTTATTGTAACCGTTTTTCTTCGAAAGAAAATGTCATCTTTTTTTAGTTTTTGAAATTTTTTGAGAGGTTTTGCCTTTTCAATAGCTTTTTAGGTTCTTTTACAACTGATGTTGATGCAACTACATAAAATTTCTTCTGGAATGGACAGGAGTACTTGTGGAAATCCGTTAGACCGCCTGAAGTCTAGAAGAATAGTATTAAGGCTTTCAAGTTTCAAACAAAGTTTACTCGCTGAAGCGTTAACACTTTGTAATTCTCATTGAATCTTCTACACGTCTACAAGCATTCCTTATTCCAACAGAAATTTCGGATAATTATTAAAATTAATTCCCCAGTACTAAATGGTTAAACAAAAAAACAAGCTGCAGTATTTTCACTGAGCTTGTCTATGAATTAAATTCTTGAATGATTTTTTGGATATTTTTCATGTCGAAAGAAGACATAATTTCAGAGAGGACGTATACTCTGGATTTACCGTAGTGCTCTTTGTTGGTTGGTTGTTCATTGGTTAGAATGAGATCATACACTTTACCTGGCTGGCAAGCTTCGACATGGATGCCATTGATATGCCGCATATTCAGTATAAGTAACTGATTCAGTGTCTCTGTAAAAATAGCTTCCATTTTCAAATCAATTCCCACTTGCAAAATGGTCGTCATCTTCAACGTAACCATCGCCAGTAAACTGATATATTTGAGCAACCCAATTTTCAAAAGACTATTATCTTCTACTTCTTTGATGCCAAATTTATTTGTACTGATGGCAATCAATGTCTCTGCAAATGAAACTAGGTCTCTGCCGGTAAATTGTTTTTCTTTAGCCAACATTCCCTCATAATCATAAATTTCCATCTCTCCTTGGAAGAAGTACAGTTTTGTGTGAATATGAGAAAGATGATAATGCATGTCACGTTCCAACATGTAAGGCAATCTGCGGAACTTATATTGGATAATAATGGTTTCCACAATATACGCATCCATCGTCGCAATAGGTGCACGACGGTCACGCTCTAGGGTATATTCATGAAAATCGTGTTCATTCAGGATCGGAAAAGCTAGCAAAAAAGCAAAGTGCAACATAGCTTCTTCTTCATCGACTTCAATAGAATAACGACTGAAGTAGCGTAAAACCATCATCCGAATTTTTTGGTATAACGGATCCTCTAAGTAATACTGCATGTGTTGGCGTAAGGCTGTATACTTCTTCTCTTTGCTAGTGACGCGAGTTTTACTAATGAGCATCCAAATATCGAGACGTTGTTTGTTTTCTGGTTCAATCGTAACTTGCAAGGAACTTTCCATAGCCTGCACCATTTGAGTAATCTGCTTATCGTTATGCGAAACAACAAGGGATTCTTTATTTTCGATATAGCTATAAAATTGAAAGTAGAAATACCGAATCTGCAACTCTTCGCCGTGCAACTGCCCATTGCGGATTTTGATGCCAAACTCTTTTAAATAGCTGTTTAATTCTTTGATTTTGCGAAATAAAGAAGAATCGCTAATCATTAGTTTTTGTGTCAGCTGAGTAATCGAGAACTCCTGATGCTTAAATAAAAATCGTACCAGATTCACCTTAATTGATTGATTCAAATAAAGCTGATGAATTTGCGGTAAAGAAAATTCATCGCTCATGGTTAAGGAAATGTATTGTCCATCATAGTTTACGTTCACCTGATCTGAAAGAGATTGAATTCGAAAAGAAATGGATTCCAAATCTTTATCCAGTGAAGCTCTTGCAACAGCTAAATATTCCAACATATCTGTATAAGAGAGTTTTCCGCCGTTCAGCACGAGTTGTTTAAAAATCGTAACTTCTCTGATCTCATTTTTCTCCAAGAAGTGTTCAATTTTCATTTCCGTCATCCCTCACTTCTGGCCACGAAACAAAGTTGGTAGCCGAAATCATTTGGGTAAACGATGGATGGAAGAAATAATCTTTTTGCTGCAAATCTTCCAAGGTTTGTTTAGTTTGAATAGCTAACGCCAATGTATTGATTTTTTCTAAAACATCAGAAGTTGAAATCATCTGCGCACCAAGCAAAATATGACTAGTTTCATCATAAACCCATTTAATGGTTACGACATCACTACTTGGTAGACTAGTTAACCGTACTTTTTGACGATAGGTTTTCACTTTTTGATTAGTAAATACACTCTCGGCTTCCGTCATACCTGTGCTAGCAATATAATACCCGAAAATGAAGGTTCCAATCGTACGCAAAGAGCCTTTAAAAATCATTTTTGGTTGAATAAGATTAGAAGCAGCCACAATTCCTGTACGAACAGCATTGTTCACTAGCGGAATATATACCGTTTCGTCATCTTCTCCAAAAGCCAATTGGATACAATCCCCAATGGCAAAGACATCTTCTGCTGATGTGCGCATATAACGATCAACGGCAATCGTTTGGTCCATGTGAAGACTGATGTGTTCATCTAAAAAGTGCAAGTCCGGTCTCACATTCACACCTAAGATAACAGCCTCACTCTTAACCATTTCATTTCCAAATCGAATCGTTGCCAATTGATCCACTTCTGCTTCAATCGAAGAAACCGTTTGGTTCAAACGCAAATCAATCCCCTGTTCACGCATTTTCTGCTGCAAGGGCTGGATCATATCTTTATCAAAGTACTTGAATAACACAAAATCCATACTTTCAATTAGCGTGACTTTTTTTTGTTGCTTGCTTAATAAGCAGGCTGCTTCCACTCCGACCTGACCCGCTCCAATAATCGTTACACTTTTGCTAGCATCAACTTTAGCTAAAGCATCTTCTGCCTCATGGCGATGTTTGTACTTCAAGACGTTTTCTCCATCGCTGCCGCTAATTTTTTGCGACAACTGACTCGAACCCGTTGCAATGATCAACTTATCATAAGTAATCGTCGCTTCTTGTCCATGAAACATATAGTGGACTGCTTTGTGAGTTGTGTCGATTTTTTCAACAGCTGCTTCTAAGCAGCACTGGATGTTTTGCTTTTCCAATTGCTCTTTCGTAATGAAGTAGGCATCCTTTAAGTCGGAAATTCTATTTTCCCAATACAAATGCAGCCCATTCGGAATATATCCTAATGTAGGCTGCTTTTCCAGCAAAATAATTTCTGCACTCAACTGTTTTTTTCGCACCTCTAAAGCTGCTGCTACCCCAGCAAAAGAAGCTCCTATAATCACTACTTTCATGCCGTTACACCTCGTCACTGTATTTTCAATTAGTATAACATACAGAGGAAATCTTTCGTATAAACTAAAAATAGATAACAGAAAAAGTTACTAAACATAAATACGTTATCCAGCATATTCATCATAAGCTCTCTTATCATAAAATGAAGTTAAATTATAAGGCTTTTTATTTTCTTCACTCCACATGTTTCCTTTAATCGTTATATCTACACCTAATCCTAAGTCATTACTATACTCTGTAGCGTATTTATCTCCAAAATTAGGATCGTTCAATTCGCCTTCAAAAGACAAGGCTTCTTCAATAACGGGTTCTTCTGGAAAATTAGCCATTTTTAATATCGTTTGAATATCTTCTGCATCTACTTCGAAAAATGTTATTTGCCTGACTGTATCATCTGCTACATCAGACGACACTATAAAAATTTCCGGATACATATAATTCATTTCCTGCTCTTGCTCGAACTCATAAGCATTTATCTCCACTTGTGCGCTAAAATAATCCCTAAAAAACTCTGCCATTTCTTCTCCATTTTCAGGATTATAAGTAGCCTTTTTTTCACTGACTGATTCGCTTTCCAAAGACTCCTCTGCTGATCCTGAAGATACAAATAAGCTGCTATCTTGCTCGATAGGGGTTCCTTCATTAGTTTCTTTTGAACAGCCAACTAGAGCAAATGCTATCAGTATGAAGCTAAAATACTTTTTAATAAAAATCATTCCTTATTTTATGATTATTCTCCAATCTCTTTGAGTCCTATAGTGTATTTATCTCTTACTGAATAGATAATGACAATTCCGTTAATAATCCCTACAAATTAAAGAAATGATACAGTCCCAGTAAATAGCCCCAATAGTTCCAAAAACCTCGATTAGCCACGTACTGCAGGTCTTCTCCAGCTTCACAAGGAACGAATTCACCGTCCACCAATTGGTAAGCAGCTACATATGTCAATTCGAAATCATAATCACTATTTATCCGTTCGTAGATTAGTTTGGTCCGCCGCATATGATAATCAGAAGACACAATAATAGCCGAATCAAATCCATGTTCTTCCATCATTCTCAAAGTAATTACTGCATTTTCATAAGTACTTGTTGCTTTAGTTTCAGGAATAATCTGCTCTTGGCTAACCCAGAATTCTTTATAGCCCTGCACAGTCGCCTTATCTATTGGAGAAACAATTATTTGACCAGAAGTACTAAAGCCCTCGTGCAACAACTCCGCAGCTCGATATGCTCTCACATACTCCTGCCCTTCTGGAACAATAATCACATCAGACTGAACAGGCCCTTCATCAATAATGAGATTGTTTATAATAATCGGATAACTAACACCAATAACCAGACACATGAACACAATAACAACGCCTATAAAGATAATGCTTCTTTTCTTTATCATTCAATTCTCCTTAAATAGATAGTAGGATTTGCTGTTTGAATAATGATTAACGAATCCGGCAACTGTTTACTGAAAGTAGCCATGATCCATTGGATATCTGGCTTGTCTTTAATTACGGCTTCAATTTTATCATTTAAAATCAAATCTGTTGTACTATACCCGTTGTATCTGTGATTGATTACTTTAGCCTTTACACCTTCCATCTCTTTCAGTTACAAATTTTACTCTTTCTATTAAGCTTTCTTGTTTATATGTATCTGACAATTGATATGTTTCATTTAAAATACTCCTCAAAATATTAGTCAATGTACTATACCATGTTTTAAATCATTAAAATAAGGCGGGATTTCGACATTTTTAGGATTAGATTTTCAGGGTTTTTTAACTAGAGTTTCCTTTATTAAAAGATATGCATAAAATTAACTACTGAAATACTTATTTTTCCAAGAAGTGGAGAAGTCTCTTAAAAAATTAAATATAGATCTATTCAAGATTAATTAAAAAGCTTTTATTCCTGATCAATTTATGGATTTTTCTCTAGTAGAACTTCAAATTCCTAAACAAAATTTTTTTGGGCGACAAATTTATCAAATATTTTAAACCAGAACAATCGAAAAAAGTTATTACATAATTAACAAAGATCTAATTATGTAATAACTTATGCAATAACTTATGTAATAACTTTATAACTACTGTTAAAACACGCTTCCATTTTTTTGTAAGTGTAGTATAATTGGCTTGAGAAGTGGAAAATAAATTTCTGCTGTGTTTCGCGGTAGCGTGTGCAAGAGATATGCAATTAGCTTCTCTCCTGTTTCAGTTTCTCCTATATAATAGTGTTATTGATTGTCCAGTGTTCCGTCAACTTTCTGAAAACAAACAATATTATACCACTTCTCAATATATTTTGAATGGGAGTTTCTAATGACCAAAAGAATTGATCAGTTAAAAACAGAAGACTCAAATTTAATCTCTAATTTTAGAAAACTAAACAGTTTTTATGATATTGCGTCTTTATTAGAAGTCACACCTAAATTTTTATATTATATTTTAAATGTAGAAAAATCTTATACACCTTTTAAGATTCCTAAAAAAAATGGTGATATGAGAACTATCATGGCTCCTAGTAAAAATCTGAAAATTATTCAGAAGAAATTAAGCTACATATTAACGAAATCTTCTTCATTAAATAAATCTGCTCATGGTTTTGTTCAAGGAAAAAGCATTATTACAAATGCAGCAATGCATGTTAATAAAAAATGGGTTTTAAACTTTGATTTAAAAAATTATTTTGACCAATTTAACCAGGGTAAATTAATTGGTTTTTTCAAATCATATTATAAATTTAATGATGAAGTAATAGGTATCCTAGTTTCTATTTGTTGTCATAACAATATTTTACCGCAAGGTGCCCCTACTTCTCCAATATTAACTAATATATTAACTTATAATTTTGATAAACAAATGAGTCAACTATGTAGAAAAAACAATTATATTTATACAAGATACGTTGATGATATTACTATATCCACTGACAAATACGAATTTCAAAAACGTTTTGTTTATTATAATGAAAATAATGATGTTCAAATTGGAAATGCAATCAATAAAATATTAGAAAAAACAAACTTTGAAATAAATACTAAAAAAACACGTCTTAGAATAAATTACCAAAATCAAACAGTTACAGGAATCACAGTGAATAGGAAGTTAAATGTTAGTCGAAAGTATATTAGAAAAACACGGGCAATACTTCACAACTTAAAGGTAAATAATGATAATGTAGCTCAAAAAAAATTTGATGAATATTATCCAGTTAGACATTATAGGGACTATAAGGCTAGTGATAAGTATAATGTCGTAAAAGGTATGATTGAACACGTTGCTCAAGTTAAAGGAAGAGATGATAGAATTTTCAAAAAATTAGCACTTTCTTTTAATGATCTTAATCTCCCAGAACATGTATATGAGTTAAATCTCTACTCGCCATTTGAAAAAAATTTACGGAAAAATTGTTTTGTAGTCGAAATCGAATACTCGCTATATGGTGATTTTTATCCGGCTACTGCAAGTGCTTTTCTATTAAAAGGAGTCGGAGTTATTACAAGTGCACATACATTTAAACAGTATCTTGAGTATAAGGATGAAGTTGAAGATATTAAAATCTGGGCTTTTAGAGAAAATGAAACCACGTTAAAAAGACCTTTAGATATTAAAAACTTTGATTTCACACTAGATTTTGCAATCTGTCATGTCGCTGGTATTAATCATACAGAATATGGATTTGAATTCTCTAAGCACATTAGTTTAGGTGAAGACATAACCTTATTAGGATTTCCACAATATCAGCATAAAAATTTATTAAATAAAGAGCACGGAGTAATTACTCAAGAAATCAATGAGTACTTTCAAGAAAAATTAAATCCAAAAACTCAAAGTCCTGGCTATAATCAAAAAAGATATGGAATAAGCTCTCAAATTTTTGAAGGTAACAGCGGAGGACCTGTATTGAACTCCGATTATAAAGTTATAGGTATTGCAACTAAAGGAATCACTAGTGATGCTGTGAAAGTTAATACTATAGTTCCAATTTCTGATATTTTCCAATAACTTTTTTTATAGGAAGGATTATTCCTACGCTAATAAATATAGAAGCAATAGACAACAAAACGACTACAGTTACCTTTAATAAAGGTAACTGTAGTCGTTTTGTTGTCTTATTATTCATGGTAACAAGTCATATGACATTTAGTGGTAATAATTATGTCGTTGCTGGTAATTTACGGTGGCGGATATCATGCTGATAATTTTTGTGCCGATATCACTGTTTATTTTATAGAATGAATAGTTTATTTATACAAAATTATTGACGTACCCATCTAAATTACATTCTCAAATGAAATAATATAAAGACTTTTAATAATTATCTAGACAAAATATTCCACTTCATTTTGCATATCAAAGTCAGAAAATCTCTCTCCTTCTTTTGACACAAAAAACTTCATCCAAAATATATCTTCTTTGCTTTCATTTTTAATTTCAACTGTTTTCCCTTCATCTTCATCAACTATTATTTTCGACTCTACTTCTTCTATTAATTTCTGTTGTTCGTTAATTTTAAACTTTACAACATCTGCAATATTTGTATATATTGATTTGACATCACTATTTTGTAAGTCACTGATATAGTCACTGATTATCTCATCTATATTAGTTTGGTCATAATTAGTATTACTCGTAATTTTTCTAGCAAGACTATTTCCGAATTTTTCTAAGATACTATTTTTTTCTGTCTCAAAAAAACTTACATCATTAGAAAGTAAATCCATATAAAAAATGCTATTAGTTGGAAAAGAAACAGTAATATTATTTAAATTACTAAACCATTTATTTTTTTTCGCTTCATAAGCAAATAACCAATATTGATTATTTGCTGTAGCAAGAGGAAGTAAATTTATATAACTACTTTCATCAAAATTGCTTAGTAAATCATGTTTCTTTAGGTTCATTGTAAGTATGCATATAATACTATTATCTTGCATTTCAAGAGCTTTTGTATTTTCTTCGTTAATCAATATTTTCATTTTTCTACAAAAACTTAATATTTGAGAAGCTTCATAATGATTTTGAAAAAGTAAGTGCTCTTTTAATAAATCATTTAAGAAGCTTTTTAATCTCATCAGTTCTTCTCTTGAAATATAGTCGTTCAAGTAATAACCTTCTATTAATTCTAATACTATTCCAATCGTTGAAGAGTCTACGATCACACATTGCATCAATAAAGATTGAACCACATGCCAATTTTCTTTATATATAATATTGTGTGACATATATTTAATTGCATATTTCAACATACCCTTTGAAGGATTTTTTTTATAAAATGTAAAAACCATATTAAAAAAGCTCATGATGTCTTTTTTTTGCATCTTCATCAATAAATCTGTCGTTTCCTCTTCAGTCCTATTTCCATATAAATAATTTCTAAATCTAAAACTATTAATAGAAAAAATATGTTCTTTCTCTAACACTATCGGAACTCTTTCAATTATAGACTTTTCAGAATTCAGCTCTAATTCATATTCTTTTAATGCAACTTGAGCCCTCCTAATAAACCACGTTGCATCTTCTTCCTTGTTAAAATAAAATTCCATATCATCAGTATATCTACTTCCAACAATAGTGATACTTTTTTCTGCCCCAATCTGTTTGATTGTTTGATCAATAGCTACACCAATTATTTCGTGTAAAAAATTTGAGGTTATTGGACCAATAGGAATTCCCATAGTTTGTCCACTTTGCATATTACGTACAGCCTTGTCAATTTTATTTCCCGAAAGAGAAGTATCTCTCATATTTTCTTTTGCAAATATTTTTGTATGTATTGCCCATGATATTGCATGTGTATAAATAGAAGGATAATAACTATTGATATCTAATTTAACAACATATTTGTATCGTGAAGAGAAATCTATTGCTCTTTCTTTCATCTCAGAATATTTATGTTTAGTAGTAATAACTTTATCTTCTTCAACTATTTTTAGAACAGGAGTAGTTAATGAGTATTCCGAAGTATTAAAATGATTATTTTCTATATCATTCCACTCTTCTGATATCACTTTACATAACTGTAGATAACTGTATGCATTAGGAACAGAACCATTTCTCCTAATATTACCAAATTTAGGTATTGAAAATTTAATTAATTCTGTCCAATTTCCATTAGTATTAGTTAATTTTTTAGTAGTATCTGCCTTATAAAGCATCTTTGAATTAAATTCTTCAGGTATTGAATCCATAAACATTCCTGTCTCAGATAATGCTTCATAATATTCCGCTTGTGTGCTCATAATCTTCTCCTTTTTTTTAGTTAAACTCAAAATCATTTTAATAAATACGACTTTCGTTACTTAATATTTGATGCTTTGACCGCCTAAAGTTATACATCAAAAATGACTTACTTACCAATTTCTTTATTAAAAAAAGAAATAATAAATCCTATTATTACCGAACTAAATGCATAAACACTTACTTCGTCCCATATACTAGTTGCCAGCAACTCATACACTTCCTCTTTTTTACTGTACCTATTATATCGGTTAACAAAAGGTTTTATTAACACGCCTGTTTATTCTTAAAAAATTTCATTTTAAATTAAGCTAGACACTTTCTGTCCGTTTCGCAATTAATTTCTCAAAAATATATTTACTTCTATTAATAGCTCTCATTTATCACATAGTTAAACTTATAAAAACCATACACCTCTCACTACAATAAGAGTTGTATGGTTTTCCATTAAATTATTTTAGTTTCCCTAGAAATGATTCGCCATGTTGTGGCTTCTTAACGCCAAAATACTCTGCTGCTGTAGCGGCAACATCAGACATAGTTTCTCTTTCTCCTATTTCTCTTCCTTCAAGACCTTTACGGTAAATCAGCAGTGGAACTCGTTCTCTAGTATGTTGACTATGACCAATAGTTGGATCATTTCCATGGTCAGCCATAACAATTAAAATGTCCTCTTCATTTAACTGCTTCATTACCTCACCAATATTTGTATCGCTTACTTCCAATCGATCAGCATAACGCTCAACGTCTTCTCCGTGCCCTGCCAAATCAGTTTCTTGCACGTTCAAACAGATAAAACCATTGTCCATCTCGCTTATCTCTTGCAATAAGGAATTGAATAATTGCTGTGTATCGACACCAGGATAGAGGTGAGTACTTGAAGTCTGAATGATATCCGCTGCTTTACCGATCAATGCCACTGGAATGTTTTGATGATTCAAAATCGTTGGGATTTGTACCTCAGGGTTTATCCCGTATCCCAAATGAATAACTTGATACCCTCGATCGTATACGCCGGACTCCGGAGCATCCACACCAGCAAATCTATTTTTTTTCACTTTTCTGGCTTTCAACAAATCATTCAACACAATATTTTCTCCACCGAATGCTATTACACGTGATACTTTTACCACTTCACGGATAGCTCTGCCTAACCGTTTGACTTCTTCAAAAGGCATGCTATCAAGGCAAGCTGATACATTATATACTTGTCCTAAATCTGTCTCTAAATTGTCTCCAACTGTTGCACATTCGTTGATGACTAAGATTTCGGGCTCAGAACTTTTTCCTTCGCGCCGAACAGAATAGCCTTTTTTTACCAATTGTTGTTCTACTTCATCAATTACTTCATTAAAAGGCATATTAAAAGGAATTGGAGGAGTTGTGCCCATAATTTCCTGATGCCCTAGAAAAGAATCCGCACCTTGATGAGATAAATTAGAAGTTCCCCAATTAGCTTTTTTTGATTTTTTCAGTTTTTCTGTTTCTTTACCAATTGCATTCATCAAACCTAATCTAACTAAATTCTTTATTTGGATGTCTGGCTTTCTTTCAATAATATGATAGGCTGTATTACTTCCTACATCTTCTGGACGAACTTTAGATACATCATTCATATACCCGACTCCAAAGCTATCTAGTACGATGACGATAAATTTACCCATCTCTTCACCCTCTCAAATAATTCCCTTGACTATCATATATACCTTCTATTTTTGGTTTGCCTTCTTGTATGCCACTCACTAAAGCAACTTCACTTCTTGTCACAAAAATTTGTGTCCGAAAGGCCATAATAGCTGTAGCTCCAACTGGCTCTTTTTTATCAATTTCTAAATAATAATCAATATTCTCATCTGAAAGAGCATTTATATGAGCTTCCGTTTGTTTTCCGTGATTATCAATTAAAACATTTTTCAGGTGGCCTCTTCTGTAAAAACCACCGCCAAAAAGGTAACCTTTCCCTTTAAAGTTATGGGAAACTTCACTTACATAAACCAACGCTGGCTTTTCAGCTAATTCTTTTTCAGCGTGCATGGGCGTTGTGCCTGTTAATGCATGTCCTGGTTCCCCTTGGGTACCACCTATTTTTTTGATGAATGGAAGTGTATATACTGAAGTAGCTGAAGGCATGTTCAATTCTTGAATATCGATTCCTTCATTTTCAAGTAATTTTTTAGCCGCTTTTACGGTTTCTATATTATGTGTCGGTTCTAACGTTTCTTTTTCAGCATCATATAAAAAACATGGAAAAGAAGTTAATCCTGAAATTTCGATATGCTTTAATTCATTGAATAAGCTGATTAACGAAGGCAGCTCTTCAAGCATGAACCCTCCGTATTGACCTGGATAAAGCTCATCTTCTTCACTTACTACTCTTAATAAAATCTTTTGCTTTATCCCTATTTCTTTTGCAAGTACATTAATAGCTTGTAATTTTTCTAGTGAATAAACAGTTAAATATTTTGAACCATATATCATAATATCTTTTAGTAACATCTGCGGAATTTGCACGAGGTGGCCTACATTTCCCAAAGGAATATTATTTTCCATCATGATCTTTGCTTCTCTAAAATCTACTACCACAGCATTCTTCATTCCTAATTCAACCAACATTTTTGCAATAGCTGGATTTCTTCCAATTTGTTTAAGCATAAAAAATAATTCAATATCATTTTTCTTAGCTGTCTCTATTAATTTTTTTGCATTTTCACGGATAATATCTAAATCAAGCACATACGTATCTGGAAGAATTTTCTCTGATTGGTGCAACGTTATGGCTTCTTGGATAAGTTTAGGATTTCTTTTACTTACAACATCCATAAACATGCTTTTGCCTCCTAAACTTCTAATAATTATTCAATAATGTTACCAAATGCAAATGCAAATATTCTGCCTCATTTTCTCGAAAAGGAATCGGAGCTAATGCGGCAATCTCATTCCAATACTTTAAAGCTTCGTCATATTTTTGATCAGCTTTTATTTGTTCATTTATCATTTGATCTACCGAATTAATTGTTTCTTCTGTATATTGTCGTGCAGTTGCCATCGCTAAATGAGTAATAAAAGTATCTGCTTCATCTTCATTATTAATGATATTTTGAGCTTTCATAAATTTCAACACTTCTTGCGCGTAATCATATACTGAATCATTGATTACATTATTCTCTCTTAAAATCGTTAGTTTTTCTTGAATCATCTTAAAGATCTCTCCTTTTAATAACGAGGTGTCATTAACCCATTTTTTATTTTATTTTGAGTTTCCAACATTTTTTCTACTTCTATGTTCTTTCTACAAATAGATTCAATGACTAAATTATCTTTTTGGCAAATAATGACAGCTTCGTTCATAGCTTTGTGTTGTTCTTTCAATGGAATGAATTGAACGTTTAAATCTTCATAGTTTTTATCTATAATTTCATCATAGTTCCAAATACCGGCATCAATTTGATTTTCCCGTAAGGCATAAATCAACTGGTTAGCTGGCACTTCTACCAACTCTATATTTTTTCCTTCTATATGTTCGTTTGTCAACATAAGGTGATCTAGTGAATCTCTGTCAATACCGACTCTCATGCCATCAATAATGGACTCATGTTCCTTTGAGGCCAATAACAAAACATGTTCTGAAAGGTACGATTTTGGTCCAAATCTTAGAGCTATATCAATAGTTCCATTGGTCTGGATCTCATGTTCGGCAGCAAATCTAGAAACTACCGCCATATCATATAATCCTTTTTTAACAGCCTCTATTCGATCTTCTGAACCACGAATATACACCATATTCAGCTTAATATCGCTTTCTTTAAAGGCTAAATACAGACCTGTAGCAAATCCTTCATAAAGTTTTGAGTAAGGTAACGGCATGGTAGCTGTTAATTGATCTTTAACAACATATGATTGAAGAATTTGATAATCAATTTTTTTTATATATGTTCCTAAATGCCCTTTACTTTCAGTTTCAATTGCTCCTATTTCCTTTAAAAATGAAAGTGCATTCTGTACGGTTCCTCTAGACAATTCATATTTTTCTTGCAGTTCACTGATAATAGGCATTCTGTCATCTTTTGATAACAAAAATAATTCTGCTGCTACTTTCTCAATAGCTAATCCTTTTTTTTGATAAAATGTTTCTTTCATAATGCTATGATCCTTTCAATTTCAAACTATTACCTGTCTTTTTTAGATACAGCTATAATCGATTCATTTAAAATCCTTATGATGGTTTCACTACCTGCACGCATTGGGTTGATTCGAATCATGGTTTTTTCTGCATCTGGATTGGCTGCTCTAAAAGTTCCAGATAAACGATAAAACATTGGTACAAATTCGTATTGTGATTCTGCTCCAACCGGATTTGGTGCTGCCCCCAGCTTTTCAGCTTCTTCTAGGACAGCACTTGCTATAGGTTCATCTAACTCAACTAAAATGACTTTCGATTGAGCATTAGCAATGTAGGCTTGTTTTACGCCTTTTACTTCTCCAGCATTCAAGCTATTTTTTACTTCTTCAAGTACTCTAGCTGAGAGTGCTAGCGCTACTGGCGCATAAATCATACCTCTCAAAACATCGATTGCTTCATGACCTTGTACTTGTAATCCACCAGAATAATTTTCTGCTTTCAATTTTTCAATAGCTTTTTTATTTCCAACAATACACCCAATTCCTTCAGGACCTAATAATTTAAAAGTTGAAAAACAAGCTAAAGTAGCTCCCATTTCTGAGCCTATTTCCGGCGTTTTTAACACCGCGTAATTATCATCTGTTACAATTGGTGTATTTGGCAAGTAATTTTGGATACACTGTATCACTTCTTTTGCATCATAAGAATCATCCGGTTTTTGGCGCGTAATTTGGATCAACACCCCATCAATAGCTTGATTCTTTAGTGTATCTTGTAATTTTTCTAAATCATTAAAATCCGTTGCAATTGTTTTTAATCCCATAGTATCAATAGATACTTTTGTAGTCGGATAAACGGGAGCATCATGTACTAACAACGTATCTCCAATATTCATTGTGGCATGTAAAGCCATTCGGATCGCCATAGTTCCTGCTCCGCGAACCAGCATCGCTGCTTCAGCATTAAAGTAATTCTCTAGAACTTTTTCAACTTTGTTCGTTGTTCTAGGCTGATTTAAGCCAGGGATCACTCCTAAATCGCCACGAGTTAAAATTTCGCTACCTCTAAAGACTTTAGTGATCTCATCAATTAAAGAAAATTGTTTTTTTGTAGCTTCTTCTATGTTTAAACTAGTAAGAGGATACGTATTCATTTTTTTCCACCTTTTTTGTTAGTACTTTATAAATAAAATTGTTGCGGATTTTTGATCAACATTCTCTCAATAAAGGCTTCTGAAATGCCACCTTTTAAAATCATTGGCACAAAAGTATCCAATAAATAAGAGTAACCAATGCCATTTTTATATTTCAGATTGGATTTTCTAGTTATATCCATTGATAAGAAAATTTTATCTGTAAATCCAGCTACTTCTATCGCTAACAACATTTCCAGTCGTTTCTCATCTAGCATGTAATTTTCTTTTCCCACGGTGTCAAACTCAACATACACGCCTTCTTTCAGTAAAGACAATACGTAGTTAGAATCACCTGTTAAATCAACATGACCGATCACAACTTTGTTTAAATCAACTTTGTTCTCTTTAAAAAATTGAACTTGTTCTTTTCCATAAGTTCCTAGAGTTGTGTGCGTCGTAATAGGAACTCCTGTCTGATGGTGGGCAATCACAGCTGCTTTAAAAACTTTATGTTCTCGTTCAGTCATTTGATTTTTACTTGTTGCAATTTCGCCTATTAACTCAGCTCGGCTATCAGTACCATTTATTCCAACCGTAATATCTTGTATCATGACTTCTGCCATTTCTTCTACTGTGTGTTCATCTACAAAAGGCGGAAGAAATTTATCTTGATACCATCCAGTTGACTGAATGATATTCATACCAGATAATTCACCAACTTTTTTCACATAATCCGGATTACGATTCATTCCCATGACAGTGACATCAATAATATTTCGAACACCTTTTTTATATAATTCTTTGTACTCTGCAACTGTTTCGTCAAAGCAATTTAAATTTGTATCTTCCGATTTTTTTAAAGAAGACAAATCAATTGTCGTATGTTCATGAGCATATGTTATTCCTTCTTTTAAAGGCATGCTATCTCTCCTCTTTTCAATTAAAGATAATGGTGCTAAACAAATAGATCATTTAGCACCTCACTTTTATCCATTATCCAGCAACTGGAGCCCACAGGCCTAGTACATATAAAATATTCACAACAATTCCTAATACAATAGCCGCTACAGGTCCGACAGCCATATTAACCAATGGTTTTTTAGCTGTTTGATTTAATAAGTAAGCCCCAATCAACCAGAAATAACCAATGCCTGGTGCAATTTGCTCACTTGCCAACGCCCCACCAATTAGTAAAGCAATTTCTAACACACGATTCATCGAAGTACGGATGTGTTCCCCCATTTCTCTAACTCCTGGGAAACGATCTAACCCTTTAGCAGCTCCGTTCAATAACATAATTTCAATAAACATCACAATGGCTCCAGCAATGAAAGCAAATATGGGATGGCCTTGTAATAAAATACCAATAACAAAAACGAAAGTAGTTCCAGATGGACTGTATACTCCAGTTACAATAGCGGTAGAAAATACTAATGGAATGAAACCAATTCCACGAGCAAATGCAGCTAATGCTGCTTCACCAAATTTACCTTCACTCATCAAGTTCAGTGAAATGGGGTCACCTGCAATAATAACTAAACTTGTTGCAGCAGCTACTAACCCCCCAGTAAGTGATAATAAAAGAGCATTTTTTTTGATTCTTGTCACACGCTCTACGAAGATACTGACAAGATTTTGATTGTCTGTTCCTTCGCCCTTTACACGAACAGCAAAGAATACCATTAAGATCATTCCAACCAATAAGGCCATACCTTCAGCACTTAATGTAAAAGTAGTTCCACTCGCTAATGTAATTATTCCAAATCTCTTAACTAATACCAAAGCTAATGTACTAAATCCTAAAGTAAGTGCTCCTTTTGTAAACCCATGTTGATAGGCAATAGCTAGTGCTGGGAAAACAGCAAATCCTATCACAATCGGTGTTCCAACTGCTCCTAAAGCATCTAAGAAGTTAACCGGCATTAAGGCAAATAAATCCACTACAACTTGTAAGCCAATCGTAATTCCAATTCCCCACAAAGCTCCAATGATTCCCGCAATGATTGTTCCTTTTTTTCCTTCAGGAGCCCAAGTACCAATAATATCTGTCATTAAAAGAATACTATGAACTAAAATAACGCTCGCACCAAGTGAAACTGGGATTCCAAAACCAATAACCAACCCAAAACTAACAGCAAAACTTGTTGCGGCTAATTCCTTTTTTCCAATTACTCCCTCTAAATACTCTGGCATAACCGGGCGTAACCCATCATTAAAAACAGCAATTCCTTTATTGGCCATCATGGCTGCTAATGCACCCAAAGCTCCTACAACTACTAATTCAATAATATCCACTTTGCTCTCTCCTCCTTAAACATTTAATTTATTTTTTTCAGCTCATCCATGATAATTGGAATAACAGTTTCTTTATGTTGAGCTGTAAATCCAAACGCTTTTTTGCCATTATTAACATTCTCTCTAATTTTTTCCTCAGACATAAGATTACTTGGCATAGATACGGTAACGGTTGCATCTCTTCCAACTAAAGCAATTGCCATCGCCAGAGCTCCTCCGCCTCCTGTGTTGCAAGCACCAAAGTAATAGTCAGCTAACCCGTTTTTCAATGCCATTGCTGCTTCTAAATCACTTTTAGTTTCTATCGTAAATTTTTCTTCTCCATATTTTTCTACTAGTGCCGCTACTTCTTTTTTATCAATTTGTCCTCCGATAACAATCCTTTTCATTGTTCTCTCCCCTTTCAATTTTCAATATACATTTTTTTGTATATTGGTAAAGAAAACGTTCTCTTTAGAAAGAGTATAGCGGACATTTTAAAGAGATACAAGTATTAGTTCATAATTTATTATTTGCTTATTTAATTTTTAGAGGTACTATAAATTTAAAGACAAAAAAAGGAGTCAGACTATGAATAAAAATCCAATTATAAATGCAGCAAAAAAAAGTTTTATTGCTTTAAAGAATCCTTACCAGTCTGTAGTAAAAGTTTTCCCTGAAGCCTTGAATCATTTTGAAAAAGAGAATACAAACTACCATTACATCGGTGTAAAAAATAAAAAACACATTCCTCGTTCACTTTTAGAAAAGTTAACAAAAAACGGGAATTATCTCTTACATACACTGGATGCTTACAGTTTAGGCGGAAGAGCTGTTGATATTACTTTAAAAAATCCTATTAGTGGAAAGCCCATGACCGGTTCTTCAAGTGGTACTGCAATCAACGTCTTAGTTGGTATCAATGATTTAGGTATTGGTACGGATGGTGGCGGATCAGTATTAGCACCCGCAATGTCTGTAAACCTTTTTGGCTTTATTAGCAATTTGATTGAAGAAGAACATGTAAAACAATTCGTAAATCGTTCAACAGATAACATTTCTTTTACTGTTTCGATTGGGTATATCACGCGGAATTTTCAAGAAATGCAGCGTGCATTAACTGCTACGTTTCCTGAATTACAACTACTAGTAAAAAATGCTAAACGACTATCAATCTTTACATTAGATGAACAAAATAGTACCTCTGAATTGACTACAGCACTTAAGAATGAGAAAGTGACGTCTCTTCCTCATCTAGACATTTATGGACATAGAGATCCATTAATTACCTTTCTAGAACACACTTAACCAGTTGTGATTTTCTCATTTCTGAAGAAGGTCCTGTAGATTATCAAGGCTTTGGAGATACAGTTATTGGACATATGGGAAAACAAACACATGAACAACAATTATTAGCTAAAAAAGGATTGATACGTGTAGTAAATATGGCAAATGCATCAGCAATTGTTGTTCCTAAAAAAGAATTCGCTACCGGATATGTCTTGATATGTGAATCTACTACCGAAAAGATTCAACTCATGTTAAGCTTTGCTGAAAAAATAGCTTTATCTCCTGATGAATTAATTACCCGTTATTTTACTAATTTTGATCATTATTTTCCGGAAGAATTTATTTAGAGATAATTAAACAAAACTCCAGATGCTTTCCCATCTGGAGTTTTATTTATAGTTACATCCATTATAGGCTACATACTAATAAATAAAAAGTGAATTTTTAACCATTCGAAACTGCGTGTGACAGCTAAAGATTCCTTTTCTAATCTATAATGTCCTACAAATTTAGCCTTTTTCACTTTTTGTAATGTTGAAGAAATAAGCAGTTCTCCATTAACTATGTCCTTCGTGACTTGTTGATACTCATCAATTTTTTTACTTCCAAATTCTTTTTCAAGCTTTTGGTAAGCTTCTTTTATATAAAATCTTCTTGAACTTGTATTATGCGCATCTGATGCTATAAAATGCACTAAATTTGCTTCAATGAGTTGTTTACTCAACTTCTTTATATTCTTTCCAAAACCACCTGTGTAACTAGCAGCTGTCAGATGTGCCAAAGTTCCTTTTTCGATAAATAGCAATAACACGCTTGGGTCTTTTAAAATTGCACGGTTACGTTCAGGATGAACAATTATTGGTGTAATACCTTCTTTTTGTAATGTGGAGTAGCTAAAATATGAGTAATTTCTTCTGAAACAGCTTCTCGCGCCATATCTATTGAGTCCCCGCATCTCCTTAGTGACATAATTATTACCAGTCAATGACACAAAAGTTACCACTCGTTTGTTTATGGCATTATAGTATTGTAAGTTTCGGCAGTTAATTTATGTAGGTCTCTTGAGATTAAAAAAAGAGGCCACTTGCCAACATTCTCATAAATACCGTACCATCTTAGTTGGATAGACTAATCAACGGGAGGTACTTATAGGAGATGTTAACAGTGACCGAAATTAATTATATCAGAGAACAAGTAAACCTAAAAGATGAAACTTACGCAACTGTAGGACGAAAGTTGGGCATTGACGCTAGAACAATCAAAAAGTATGCAGATATGGAAGATTTCAATCTACATAAACCACATAAACAAACCCGCACAGCTCGAGTAATGGATTCAGTCAAGCCAGTGATTGATAAATGGCTAATAGAAGACTTCAAAAAGAAGAAAAAGTACCGCAGAACAGCTAAACGAATCCACCAGCTCCTCCTGGAGCAACATGAATTTACAGGATCAGATCGAACCATTCGTGATTATGTATCTAAAAGGAAAAAGGAATTACTGAATACAGTACAGTCTTCTGCCATTCCTTTAACTGCCAAACCTGGTATGGCACAAATCGATTTTGGCGAAGCTCCTTTTTATTATCAAAATACCTACACAACTCTTTCCTATTTAGTTCTTTCTTTTCCTTATAGTAACGCCTTTTGGTTTCAGGTTTTGGAAGCTCAGAACAAAGAAGCTTTTTTAGAAGGAATGAAGCGTATTTTCCACCATATGGGTGGTGTTCCAAAAGCTATTCGCTTTGATAACCTTTCGCCAGCTGTAAAGAAAATCAGACCTCATGGTAAACGAGATTTAACGGAGGAATTCGAACGTTTCACTGCGCACTATGGATTTCAGCTAGAGTTCTGTAATCCTGCAAGAGGGAACGAAAAAGGACATGTCGAAGCTATGGTAAAGTATGTACGGAACAATTTTCTACTTCCAGAAGTGCATACTCATAATTTAAAAAGTTTGAACCAAGACTGTTGGCTATTAGCTGAAAATGACCGGGGACGAATCCACTATCAAAAACAACTACCCATTTCCGAATTGTATTCGGCAGATAAAGAAGCCTTTCTCTTATTGCCAGAAAAAGAGTTTGACTGCATTCGTTACGAAGAAGTAAAAGCAGATAAATATGGCTATGTTCATTTTGATACAAATTTATACTCTAGTTCACCACGGTTCGCTCTGGAGAAAGTTCTGTTGAAAATTTCTTATGAATACATTACTGTTTTTAGCTTAGACTATAAAGAAATTGTTCAACATCATCGCTTATATGGATACAAAGAGAAATCTATGGATTGGCAACCTTATCTCTCACTCGTTTCGAAACGGCCTACGGCTCTTAAGTACACAAGCTTTTATGATCAACTCCCAGATGCATGGCAGTCTTATTTTTCTCAATGTACGGTGGAAGAAAAGAAAGACAGCCTACAATTGCTTTCTACTATCTTAAAGGATAATCATATGGAAATCGCCGTTCAAGCTCTTCTGCAAGCTTCTGAAAATAGTCATCCAAGTGCAGAATCCATTAAACAAATTTTTTATCAATTGGTAAACGGACGTGGCGTTCGTGTGATTGCCCACTTACCTCAACACACTCCGTCCATGCCTACTATAACTAGAGGACTTGGTCAATACGATAAACTCTTTAAGCCAATGGAGGATGAAGACCATGCATGATGATATTCTAAACTATGCGAAGCGATTGAAATTGAGTTGGATTCCGCAGCACTATCAGGAAATAGAGGCACAATCACAACAAGAATTTCTTTTAAAGTTAGTTGAAGCAGAAGTCACTCAACGAGAAGAAAAGAAACTAAATCAATTATTAAAACAATCTACCTTACCTACGGTGAGCGGAGAATTGTTCCTATGGGACGATATCCAACTTCCATCTGGAATTACGAAGGATTTTCTTCTCCAAGGAGATTTTTTAAAACATAAAACGAACTTAATCTTTTATGGAGGTGTTGGAACAGGAAAAACCTTCTTATCTACTTTGATTGGATTAACTATTATCCGAACACAAGCAAAGAAGGTAAAATTCTATACAGTAGCTTCTTTAGTTAATGCACTTTTAGAAGCAAATACTAATGGTAATTTAGGGAAATTAATGAAACAACTTAGTAAATTGGATTTACTTATTTTGGATGAATTGGGTTACATCCCTTTGCATAAGCAAGGTGGAGAATTACTTTTCCAGGTTATTTCAATGTGTTATGAAACAAGAAGCATTATTATCACCACAAATCTTCAATTTGGACAATGGAATCATGTTTTTGGCGACCAGATTCTAACTGAAGCAGTTGTCGATCGATTAATTCATCATTCTCATTTACTCATTTTTAACGGCGAAAGCCACAGATACAAGCAATCCATATTAAATAGCAAGTAAAAAGAGAAAGAATGTCGGCATACATTTTTAACTGCCGTTTCTTACATTTCCTACTTGCCAAAAAAGTTACCATCAGAATAATAGTTGAACTAAAACAACAGTACCTCCCATATAATAAAAGAGCACATACATGTGCAGAAATATTATATAGGAGGTATGTAACCGTCAAGTAAAAATCGGTTCTTTCCAAGGTTAGTTGAAGGAATGGAATCTCTCCAACAGGAGGATTTTGTTCCTTCAAAGTTTAAAAGAACAGCGACCATACATGAGGAGTCGCGGATATCAGTAATATACAATAACCACATTTTAAATAACATTCACAAAAATTTCTAGAACTCTTTGGATATAATGATAATTACAAAAATAAATGAACTAATAATTAAAAATGATTAGTGCACTACTAAACTAATTTTTTCTTCTTTAAAAAACTAAAATACAATAAAAATATTAATCCAAAAAAAGTAGTTCCAACAATAATTTTTATAATCAGTAAGTAAATAATATTTAGATTTAGATTTATACTACGAACTATTATCATCATTACGATACCATTTAATATCATTGGTACCGATATTAACAATGATTTATATAAATTAACATCTTTTCTAATAGCAACAGTCTGATAAGTGGCTACAATTATTTCTGCTACAAGAGCCCCTATAGCTACACCTACACTATTAAACTTTTGTACTAAAAACAAATTTACACTCACGTTGAAAACTGCACCCAAAAAAACACTTTTTAAATATATATTGTCTCTTTTTTCTGGAATAAGATATTGAGTTCTAACAACGTTTCCCCACGAAATAAAAATTGATGAGATAATCAAAATAGGAATTACTTGGATAGTTTTTTCAAAACCTGGTCCAAAAAATATTTTAGTAATAATTTCAACAACGCTTATTATTCCAAAACTCAACGCACTACTAGCCGTAATTGCTAGAAATAAAGATATATTTAAATAAACTCTACTCTCATTTATTCGGCCAGAAGATACCATGGCACTGGCACGAGGAAGCATTACTGTACCAATTGCTGTAATCAAAGCTAAAGGTATAGCAGTCAATTTAGAGGAACTCTCATAAATTCCAACTTCTGTTAATGTGCTTAATATTCCAAGCATAATTTTTCCTGTTAAGTTATAAATACTAATCATTATCACAGGTATAAATAATACTAAATTTGGTTTTATATGCTTTAGTACATCTTTAATTGTAAAAGGCTCCCACACAATGTATTTCTTCAAAAAGTAAAATAATATGATTTGACTTAATAAAGTACTACCTAACATAATTATTGTGTATATATATATATCAGATTCATTATTTACAAATATTAAAATTAAAATAACAGATAAAATTTTTATAAACATATTTCTCGTTACTGTTAATTTAAATTCTTCTAAACCAAAATAAAACCAATTAATATCCAGTCCTACTGAAATCAGATAAATAAATTGCAAGCTTGCCATCAGTTTGTTCTCAGCAAAATAGACTATAAATAATATATACAGTAATGACATCAAAATAAACAAAATAATCTGCAATGTATAAATTGTTAAAAATTCTTTCGACATCTTACTCTTATTATTTTTTTTATAAGCTATATTTCGATTTCCATAATTATTCAATCCAAGCAAAATAAACATACCGAAATAGAAAACTATAGAGTAATAATAAGAATATGTGCCTATATTTTCAGGACCTAAAGTACGCGAAATATATGGTGTGGTAACTAGAGGTGTTAGTATAATTAATAGCTGGTATGCAATATTATATACTAAATTTTGTTTAATATTTTTCATTATGCTACTTAACCATTCCTTGCTTAAATTTTCTGATACTCCTAATTAATTCAATTGCTAAATATTTCAAGTACGATAAGTAATGTGCTTTAAATTTACGCAATAACTTATTATTGGTTGTGATTTGAGTAAGCTTCACACTTTCAGCAGTATTTAGATTGTTATTATATCGTTTAGAATAATCACTATGTGTTCCTGAACCATCAAGTCCAGTATTACTAACCAGCGATTTAATTGGGTAAATAGTAAATGAATCTAATTTACTTTGTGCGTAGCACCACCTAATTGCCCATGAATCAATTTTATTATTCATCTGAGCATCTAACATGTATGATAAATCTCTTCCACCACGGTTAAATTTATTTCGATTTTTTCTATTTGTTTTAAAAGTTGAATAGTCTGTGATATCCCAATCAACTTTTTCCCATCTATTTTTCCAAGTAGCCCATCCCCAACTACTTGCTCTATATGATAAGTATATGTCTTCTTTGTAATGTTTAGGTATCTGAATTGGAATATTAAATCCACTTATTGACCAAATTTTGGAATCATTTTCATAGTAATTTAAAGCCTCATTCATATACTTTAAAAAATAAGGACTAACAATTAAATCATCTTCTAATACAATTGCTGTATCAAATTGGTTAATTAAGTTCGTAACTCCACTAATCACTGAATTTGCTAATCCCATATTAGAGGAACGTTTAATAATTTTTACAGTTTTAAAAAAATCCAACCATTCTTTCTCTTCAATTATGGCTCTTACTTCTTTAACATTATTTTCTTGAACAGAATTTTTAGAATCATCCGAGAAAATAAACAATTTAGATTCTTTAGCTAAATTATTTCTTGCTAAACTAGTCAAAGTTTTTCTTGTATGAATTGGTCTGTTATAAACAAACAATATCACTGGCGCTAACATAATCTACCTCCTAATATTAAATTTTATACAACATGTAATTAATATTTAATTTTAATAGTTCATCTTTTTTCTGAAAAACAGACTTGTCAAATTAAACTCGATAAAATACCTTCATCCATGTAACTCAAAATGCTTCCAATTAAAGAATTCTTTTCTACAATCAAATGTAATAAATTAATTTGACTGAATTTTCGGACTCTATCAGAATTATTAGTTTATTGTAGTTTCAATATCGTTTGTTTTGCGTCCACTAAATTTCAACGTAATAATACTTTTATAATGAATCCATCAACAATGTCATCTTCGATATGTCAAAATTTCCTTTTAGATTTGGAGTAACCCTACTTCTTTCAGTGACATTCCATTTATAATTTTAGTTTAATCAAAGAACATTTCTTTGAATTGACAGGAATAGGTACTTACGCCGACCAATAAAGACGTCAGGTATCTGTCCTTAGACAACTTTCAGTTTGATTAATATACGCTTGCTGTTTTTTCAACTTCGATAAACGAATTTTTCGACATCCACACATTTATTATTTTCTTTATATTATTAGTACTATTCAAGTACCTTATGTTTTTCTTTAAAAAAGCTGATGACGTTGTAGATAGGTGCTTGGGTTCCTTTTAGATACGTAATTATCTTCTCAACTAGAATATTTTTGTGACAATAATACTATATCATCAGAAATTCGTGCCAAGCTATCAAAAAATCACTCCACATGTAACAATAATCTGACTTTTCCACACTTACTCCACTGGATAGATTACAAAAAGTTAAAAAACTTAATTAACTTTTTTATCTCAATTGTATTGATCACTTATGTATACAATTTATTCAGTAATGTTCAAGTTATTTCAATAAACAAGAATTGTCAAACTAAGTTAGACAATCGAAAAAGAAAAATCCTTTCAAATAATCAAATTAGTAATATATTCGAGAAATTCTGGAACTATGTTAGGATTAAAAGAAGGATACTATATCAAGTTTGTTGTATTAATTGTTGAAATCTATATGAGTAATGCTTATATTATTTTATAGACAATTAGCTAGAAAAAATAAGTTTAATATATTTGAAAATATTTTTTTATACATATGGATAAACCTTATATAAATTTCGAAGATATTATCTTATTAAATTTTATTTATTTTTTTGTAAATAATTATGTTAAAAAGAAAATTAACTAATATCGATTTAATAAATATCAATATTCAAAATTTCCTCATAAATATTTATTAATGCCTTTGCATTTTCATTGCGATCATATCTTCCCTCTGAAAAAGAGACACTATTCTCACTAAATGATTGTGCCAGTTTTTCATTTTGAAATATATCTAATATTTTCGTTGCTAAGATCATGTAGTCATTAGAATCATATAAAAAACCATTAACTCCTGAATTAATAAAATCTTTAGTTCCACCAACATCAGACGCAACCGAAGGAACTCCCAGTATCAATGCCTCACCTAAAGAGTTTGGACTATTTTCTATCATAGAACTTTGAACAAAGATGTGAGAATTCAAGTATTGTTCATGTATACCCTCAGCATCAATTAGCCCAATAAACTCTACATTCTCCTCTAAGTTGTTCTCCTTTATTAATTTCAGCAATATCTTTCCATATCCTGAGCGTAATAATTTATCTTTAATAGATTCATTTCGAATAGGATTGAATCCGGAAATTCTTACTTTAACAGTAGGAAAATACTTTTTAACTATTGGTAAAGCTTTAAAAAGTATATCGATGCCTTTATAAGGCATCGTAGCTTGACTACAAAATATAGTATATTTCTGGCATTTTTCAATAGACCATTTTTCATTTGTATAGAATACATCTCTCAAATTTTCATTACAAACTCGATACTTATCAGTTTTTTCAATCGAGCGTACAAAACCTTTGTCCCAACTTGTGCGACCAATTATAATATCAGCTTTATTTAATAATTTCATTTCATATTTTGATTGTTTTTCGAATCTTTTTTTTATTTGAAATATTGAACTTTTCCTAATAATATCTTTAATAGTTATATTCTTTAAAATTTCTTTTGAATCTAAGCTACCATATACATTTTTATAAATTTCATTAACTATCCCTTGAAGTGAAACAATGATAGATCCTTTAAAGTTTGTTTCAAATAAGTTTTCAGTGTGTGTAAATTCTGTTCCATTAATATGAATAATACTTGGTTTAAATTTATCAATATACTCTTGCCAAAATACGGTATTATTATTTGAAGGAATTAAAAAGTAATTAACATTATTTTTTTTTATTATTTTAAGTTCATCAACATCTGCTGGAGAAATAATGTCAACGTTCAATAAATTAGAATTAATTATTCTATTAACCATTGACATTAACCAACCGCCCATTGGAGATGGAGTGATCCCCATTACAATTGCTGGAACTTCAGGAATGATATTAAATACCATTGCTACTCTATATTTCTTCATTTATAATCTCCCTATTTTTTTGTTTTAACACCAAACTTAATATCCATACAGTCAGCATTGCCAATATATTTGTCACGGATAAAATTTGATTAATCGCGTTAAACGTAGATTCTCTTGGTAGAAAATAAAATGTTTTAACTAAAAATAATACAAAAGAGAAAGTAATCCAATTCAGAAAATTACTTTTAGATATACTGGATAATATAAAACCAAGAATAAGGTTAAATATAAACACACCTAAATAACTAAAATCTAAAAATAATTCTGCGATGTATGAAGTACCAAAACGACCGCCAAGTCGATAATATATCGGATCTCTAATATATGTCAATGCATTACCTAGATTAGATTGAAAAAATTCCTCTTGTCCATTTTCTGGTAATATCCAATTCATTGCTACACCTAAAGGCTTAACACCATTATAAAGTGCTTGAAGAGAATAGTTATTACTAATCATCTTTAACTCTGGCGCATAATATATTGAGGATTCAATCATTTCATAGGTTTGCGATTGTTGATTAAAAAAACTACTAAAAATACTTTCTATCTTAATCTGTTCATCGAGCCTGATTTGACTAACTATATTTGCACTAAACAAAACTATAATTGTTATTAGAGAAATTGGAAACAAGTATTTAAAGTTCAATTTATTTAAATTACGATTTGAAATGACTAGACGTAATATTTCATAGGTTATTAAAACCATTATGTTGACTATAGCGATTCCTCTTCTTCCAGTCAATAAATCTATTAGCAACAATGGTATAATTATTATATAAGATTTTCTTAATAACTTTTTACTTGGCAAAGTCGCTAAGAATATATATATATATGCAGTGTTAAAATTAGCAATTCGCTCAAACAATTGTGTATCCACGGATTGATATAAACTCGCATAACCCTGAGTACTTACAATTAAAGTATCTTTGTATACTCTGTAAATCATTGCAGGAGCAGTCATACAAACTAAAAGCAATGCAGCAATAGATAGGTTTTGCTTTTTTTTTAAGTCTTGATTTTCTGCGTGTTTTTTTTTAAAATCTCCTAGCAACAAACCAATTTTCATTCCGTTGAAAGCTATAATTAAAATTATTAATGTTATGAAAGATATTTTTTCATTGTACATAGGATTATTCTGCTCAATTAAATTTTTAAATGGTAAATAGAATATAAAAGTAAATATTGAAATCAAGTACATTATCGGAATAATTTTTTTTTGAGATTCCTTCACAAACATTAATAAAGTAATTAAAAAGTCAGCAAGTAGAATAAAAGCTAATATTTGATAGTTTTGACTAAGAATTGCAATTATAATTCCCATCATTACAAATAGCATTATTATTACCATCGAAATAATTTTTTTTTTAGTCATTTGAAACACTCCTCTAAAAACTTATTAATCTTTGCTCCTTGAGGCTCTACTCCGTTGTGTCTAATAACGAAATCTTGATTTCTTTTTCCTAGTGTTCTAATCTCTTCAATGTTCATATTAATATACTTCTGAATTTTGCTTTCTAAACCTTGTGCGGTTTCCTCAACGTAATCAAATACTTCTTCATAATCATTCGAAATTCCATCAAGTTTATAACAAATTACTGGTTTACCTTTCAACAAATACTCTAAGTTTTTTGAGGGAAAGGAATATTTTGTATATTCCCCTTTATTCGACCTTGGATTAATTAAAACATCTGCTTGATATTCAAGATCAGAAACTTCTTTTTTGGGTATCAATCCATAGAATTTAATATTAGTACTCTCAATTTTTTTTAATTTAGCTTCTAACTCACCATAACCACATAGCCATAATTGAGCTTGATTTTCTTCCAGATTTAAAAAAATATCAATTAACTTGTCTACATTATATTGACTGCTTAATAATCCAGAATACATAAAAATTGTTTGTTTATTATTTGTAATTTTAAACTTCACATTTTTATCATCCACTATACCATCAATAACCATTCGTGGTTTATTTTCATCCTCAATAAATCGAGATATTTGTTCTGTAATTAATAAATATCCATCTGCCTGATTCATTAATTCAAATGTTTTATCCACTTTTCTCTCTAATAAATTTCTTTTTGTTTTTGATTTAATTGAATTATTTCTATATTTCCCTACTAAATCTGGTATCATAACGACAATTTTCACATTTTCATATGTGTCTTTCATCCATTTAATTATCTTTAAAAATGGTATATATAAATCATAAATTATTATAATTTTATCAGTTTCCTTATCCATTTTTTCATACCATTTGTTTATTTGTATTTTATATTCAATAAATCTTAGTTCATGTTTTATTATTGGTAAATTAATGGTGTACGTCTCATATGAACTAATAAAATCGGAAATTATATATCGCTTAGAAGGATAATATATTTTTTTATTTGCTTCTGGAAAATTTCCAACAGGCAATGACGTAATTGTTTGGATATCATTTTTTTGTTGTTGAAGCCCTCTGATTAAATTACCTTCTAATATATTAGAAGCAATACCTAATCCTGTTTTACTTAATTTAATAAGACTCTTCTCCTCAGAAGAGTTATACATTAGGCCTAAGAATAAAACATTCAATATTCATTCACTCCTATAGATTATATTTCTGACCTCATCCCAAGAATCTTTCTTTTGAACTATTGAATCTTTAATTACGCTTAATTTAATTTGCTCATGTATACTTTTATATAAAATCCCTTTTAATTCTTCAGCATTAAAAGGATCAAAATAAATAACATTTTCATAATTATTCAAAATTTCATGTGCAAAAGGGGTACTTGCAGCAATAATAAATGTTCCTGTTTGTCTAGCTTCCAACAATGGTAGACCAAACGATTCAACATATGAAGGGAATAAAAGCACGGTCGTTTCTAATTTTTCCAAAACTTCTATCCTAGATAATTGACCAACTGAATGAATTTTTTCATTTTCAATTGATCTATCTATTGTTAAGTTTACTGCGTAATCTAACAGAGGAAATTCGTTATCAAGTTTTTTACAGGCCTCTTCGACAACAGCAATATTTTTATACAAAATATCTGAAGTTGGATAAAAAAAATGATTAGTCCTTATATTTTCAAGTTTGGCTTTGTTAGTCTCATGAATATTTGGTTGAATTACAAAAACACTTTCTTTTTTATTTGCATATTTTAATACTTCTTGTCTCATCCATTCTGTCTGAACTATAATATTAGCAACCTTAGGTAAACTATTTTTTATTAGAGCACCAACTAATTTCTGTTTAATTGCTAAAGAACGTTCATTTTTATTAAGTAATGAGTAATTTACAATATTTTGAAATGGCAATGGTTGATGTAAATATAAAATTACCGGAGCATTAACTCTATATGTTGTTGTATTTTGCATTGAAAATACAACATCGGGCTTAAAAGAATTGATTATTTTAGATCCGGTAATAAAATCAAATTTTAGTCTTCCTAAATTACTATCAATATTTTCAGGAATAATTACATGAATATTTGGAGTTTCTGATATAAATTTACCTGATAAAATAAAATACCAATCATTTATTTTATCATTTTTTTTTACATTCTCAGCAAAATCTTTCAGAACGCTCAAAGCTCCACCAGCTTTAGCAGCAAAATCAACTACTACTATCTTCATTAATATTTCCTCCAAACTACTTGATTAACATAATTAGTGTATGAAAGTATAATTCTGACCACCTTTTGAGAAACGTTTGGCATACTATAATCTGAAATTTTTCTCAATGTTTCAGAAGTTTGAGTATCTAGAATAGCTAACCCTTGCATAATTCTTTCCTCTGTTAACCCGGTCATCATTACACTTGCTTCTTCCATTGCTTCTGGTCGTTCATGGGCTTGACGAATATTTAACGCTTTGAATCCAAGAATTGATGACTCCTCTGAAATCGTTCCAGAATCACTTAGCACAGCCTTTGCATTTAACTGTAGTTTATTATAATCATTAAAACCTAATGGTTTCATTAATTGGACATACTCATTGAAAACAATGTTTTTTTCTTCAATTTTTTTACGAGTTCGTGGATGAGTACTTACAATAACCGGCATTTGATATTTTTTAGCAACTGCATTTAAAGACCCACACAAATCTCTAAAATTCTGTTCAGAGTTAATATTTTCCTCACGATGTGCTGAAACTAAAAAATAACCATCTTTTGATAATTTTAAGTCTTCTAAAATCGTGGCATTTTCGATATCTTCTTTACGTGTATTTAACACTTCAAACATGGGACTACCAGTCTTAATAATGCGATCAGCTGGTAATCCTTCAGCAAGTAGATATTCACGTGCAATATCAGAATAAGTTAAGTTTACATCCGCTGTATGATCTACAATCTTTCGGTTTGTTTCTTCAGGTACACGCGCATCAAAACATCTATTCCCTGCCTCCATATGAAATATTGGAATTTGTTTGCGTTTTGCAGCAATAGCAGTTAAACAAGAATTAGTATCTCCTAAAATTAAAACTGAATCTGGTTGTACTTCATCTAAGATTGGATCAATTTTAACTAAAATATTTCCAATCGTTTCTACGGCTGTTCCTATTGCAGCGTTCAAAAAATAATCAGGTTTTCTTAAATGGAAATCTTCAAAGAAAACCTCATTCAGTTCATAATCATAATTTTGCCCTGTATGAACTAAAATATGTTCAATAGCCTCTGATTCTTCTAGTTTATTAATAACTGCAGATAAACGAATAATTTCAGGCCTTGTTCCAACTACAGTCATTACTTTTAATTTTTTCATATTAAACCTCCATATAATAAGTATCGGGATTATCTTGATCGAATAATTCATTTGCCCACATTACAGTCACTAAGTCTGTTTTTCCATTATTAACAATTGAATGGGTATACCCCGTTGGTATATCAACGACTTCTAATTTTTCTCCTGTAACATTGTATTCGATAACCTCATCAGATTCAATTTTTCTAAATCGAATTTGACCTTCGCCACTAACTACTAAAAACTTCTCATTTTTTGTATGATGCCAATGATTTCCTTTTGTAATTCCCGGTTTTGAAACATTAATTGAAATCTGTCCCCTATCTGGTGTCTTTATAAACTCTGTGAAAGATCCGCGTTGATCAATATTCATTTTTAAATCATAAGAGAACTTATTTTCTGGCAAAAAGCTTAAATAAGTACTATATAACTTCTTAGTTAATTCATTTCCCATATTAGGAACTAGTAAATTATTACGACTTTCTTTAAAACTTTTAATTGTTTCAGCAAGATTACCTAATGTAATATGATACTCTTTAGATACTTTAAGAATTTCTCCTTCACTATCTATTTGATTATTTAAAATAGAAATGAATTCTTTTATAACATCATCAATATAACAAAGAGTTAGCTGTGCATCTAAATTATTGATTTGGATATCCAAATTTCTTGCAATATTGTAACAATAAGTTGCTACTACAGTGTTGTAATTGGGTTTACTCCATTTTCCAAAAACGTTTGGCAATCGATACAAGTACACGTTAACTCCTGTTTGCTGTTGATAATTAAATAATAATTCTTCGCCAGCCCGTTTGCTCTTGCCATAAGGATTATTCTGTTCAGCTTGAGTAGATGATGTAATTAAAACAGGAGCTTTATTATTATTTTTCTTCAGAAGTTCAAGAAGTTGAGAAGTAAAATCAGCATTCCCTTCCATAAACTCTTCTTCTTTTTTTGGTCTGTTGACTCCAGCCAGATGAAATACAAAATCACATTCATTAGTATATTTTTCCAACAAATTCAAGTCTGTCTCTCTGTTAAATTGAAATATATCTTCATAGCCTAAATTGTTTAATTCAGCCACTAAATTTTTTCCTATGAATCCTTTAGATCCCGTTACTAGTATTTTCACTATAGACCCCCCACTTAACTAATTCATCTTGGATATAATCCAATTTCAATAATTTTACGACTAATTCGTCTACCGTAAGTTGATGAGTGTTATCAGAGTTGTACTCATCAATATGTACAGCGTCTTTGTTTCCTTCCTCAAAGAATTTACCATAATTTAAATCTCGTTTATCTGAAGGTACTCGGTAAAATCCACCCATATCTATAGCATGTGCGGCCTCTTCTTTTGTCAACAGTGATTCGTACATTTTCTCTCCATGTCTAATACCAATAACCTCTACAGGTACATTAGTATTAAATATTTTTTGTAACGCTGCTACTAAAGTGTCAATTGTACTTGCTGGTGCTTTTTGCACCATAATATCCCCTTGTACGGCATTTTGAAAAGCAAAGATAACTAAATCAACAGCTTCTTCTAAACTCATCATAAATCGTGTCATGCTACCCTCTGTAACAGTAAGAGGATTACCAGTTTTTAATTGTTCAATAAACAAAGGAATGACACTACCGCGCGAAGCCATAACGTTTCCATATCTTGTACCACAAATTAAAGTTTGTTCTGGGTCAACATTACGAGACTTGGCTACAAAAACTTTTTCCATCATAGCTTTTGATGTTCCCATGGCATTAATAGGATAGGCTGCTTTATCAGTTGACAAACAAATCACTTTTTTTACTCCTGCTTCAATAGCAGCGTTTAGTACATTATCTGTACCAATAACATTCGTCTTCACAGCTTCCATTGGGAAGAATTCACATGACGGGACTTGTTTTAGTGCTGCAGAGTGAAACACATAATCTACATTATACATAGCGTTTCGAACACTATTAGTATCTCGTACATCACCAATAAAAAATTTAATTTTTGGATTGTTATATTTTTTTCGCATATCATCTTGTTTTTTTTCATCTCTTGAAAAAATGCGAATTTCTTTAATATCACTATCTAGGAACCCTTTTAATACTGCGTTACCAAATGAACCAGTACCACCTGTTATTAACAATGTTTTATCTGTAAACATATTTTTTTTCCTCCATTAATTCATCTATTATTTTTACATACTGTTCAGTACCTTTTTCAGTAGTATACTTAGTTAAAAATAATTCTCTACAATTTCTCGCCATTTCTTTTATTAATTCCTCATTATTTTTCAATTTGTATATTGCTTCTACTAACTTTTTATCATTCCCTACTTCGATAGAAAATCCCGCATTATGATTTTTTAATTCCTCCGCTATATCAGTATCCTGATCCATAACAGCTATTACAGGCTTACCCGCCATCATATAGCTATATGTTTTGCTAGGAACTGCTAATCCGGATAACCCCTTCTCTAAACTCACTATAAATGTATCACTTATACTTAGTGCTTCCTTATAATCATCGCCATGTAAATAGTCAAAAATATATACATTACTCAATTTTTCTTTTTCAACAATTTCTTTAAGACTCTCAAGCTTATTTCCATGCCCTGCAATCATAAATTTAATATTGGCATCGTTTCTTAATACCTTCATTGCATCTGTTAACGTATTTAAATCCTGACAAATTCCCATATTACCAAAATAAGAAACTACTAAATTTCCTTCTAATTTAATTTCTTTGAACATCTTATTCTTAATATCCATTTTTTTATTTTTATTATTTTTATCCTCATACCAATTAGGTATTACTTTAATTTGGTTCTCACTAAGAGAATTTCTATTCTTTAATAAGAATAGTTTCATATCATTAGACAATGCTATAACTCTTTCCGTTCTTGAAAAAACAAAAATATTCATTTTTGCCATCAACTTACCGATGAAACTTGTAGGAGATAAAGAATTAGTCTTGTATGCTATTTCTGGATAAACATCATAACTAACATATATAATCTTTGTTCCAAAAAACAAGTTAGCTAAAGCAGCAATAACAGGAAGTATAGGCGGATTAGAATAAACAATTACCGAATGATAATTGTTTATATAACCTATATGTAAGAAAATTGAAGCAGTAAAAGAAAAATAATTGATTAGTCTACCTATTTTATTTGACCTTTTTAATTGGATATACTTAACTCTTTTAATTTCTACTCCATTTTTAATTTCTTTTAAAGGAACATCCTTTTCTAGATTGTATTCCTTTGGATATCCACACATTACACCAACATCATATCCAGCATTTTCTAGAGCTACTGCTGTATCATAAGGTAGTGTAGCAGAAGAAATATACTCTGGGTAAAAAAATTGGCATAGAAATAATACATCTTTCTTTTTTTTCAAACTTATCTCTCCTCAATTATCTTTCCGTAGCCTTTATTGAGTCTTTATTATTTATATCTTTTGTTATAATTAAATCTTTGTCTATTATTGCTTGATCATATATTAAAGTACCGAAAACCTTAGATACCGTCTTTGAATATTTTATTCCAATATATATAAATGGATTAAATATCTTTGTAAAAAAAATTTTTTTATTATTTTCTTCAGCAATAGTCTTCACTAACATGGTTGTGCTCATATACTCCTGATTTTGAGGATGAAACACCCCAAAAATCATATTATCAATAACCATTTTAATAAATTCATTAAGATTTTCAATATATATCATGCTTCTTTTATTATCTATCATTGGAAATATAGGAGTATTTAACGCAACTTTTTTCAATCGATTATAATTTCCTTTACATCCCTTACCATAAATCATAGGGGGTCTTAATATAGCTATTTTAAAATTATTACCAGATAAGGAAAGTATTAACTGTTCCGCTTCTAATTTTGATTTTCCATAATTAGTAGTAGGGTCAGCTACAGTATTTTTATTGACTATACCTTCAGTTTTTCCATAAACGCTCATGGTACTTAAAAATACAAACAGTTTGACACCATATTTTTTCGCTTTTTTGGCAATTTCATACGATAAATCCCTATTTACTTCATAATATATTTTCTTATTTGCAGTAGTCTCTTCTATATGTGCTACTCCAGCTACATGAACAACAACTTCATAAATTGAAAAATCAATTTCTTTCCATTTGTCATCGCGGACGCATTCTTTTATAACTTCATATTTTTCAGGTTCTTTATTGAGCCATGCGGCTAGTTGATTTCCAATATAACTGTTTTTACCGGTTATGAGTATCTTTTTAGTCATTTTTCATTGCCTCACGATTCTTTAATGACCCAGTTCCACCTTCAACAACTCCATCATTTTTCACTACGCTAATAATGGTGCCAATAAAGCACTTTACATCAAATAGAAAGCTTATTTTTTTTGTGTATGCTCCATCTAAAGCAGCTTTCTTCCGAATAGGAAGTTCATCCCGTCCGTTTATTTGAGCCCATCCCGTTAACCCTGGATAGATATCATTAGCATGGTACTTATCTCTTTCTATGACCAAATCATATTGATTCCATAAGGCTGGTCTAGGCCCAATGACACTCATTTCGCCTTTTAAGATATTGATCAGCTGTGGCAATTCATCCAAACTAGTCTTTCTTAAAAACTTTCCAACTCTCGTAATAAAGAAATCAGGATTCTTCAATAAATGAGTTGGGGCATCTTTAGGTGTGTCTATTTTCATTGTTCTAAATTTATAGATCTTGAATAGTACTTTATCTTTTCCAACTCTTTTTTGCTTAAAAAGAACAGGGCCTTTTGAATCAAATTTTATGGCTACAATAATGAATAAAAATATGGGAGATAAAATGATTAGACCAAGTAGTGCCAATACGACGTCAATAACTCGTTTGAACATTTTCTGGTACATCGATACAAGCTCCTTCCTCTTCGGTTTGAATGTGGTGACCAATATCTTTTACTGATTTCTCGTTAGCAAATTCAAGCAAGCTCTCTTTCAGCTCTTTACTGCTGCATTCATCTAGTGAATAAACAAATTCCATAACCTTAGCTAATGGCATATCCGTTACTTTTCCAACAAATATTTTTTCATAAACTTGCTGACCCGTTTGTTCACTATCTACTAATAACTCTTCAAAAAGTTTTTCTCCAGGACGAATACCTGTTTCAATGATAGGAATTTCATTTTCTGTATAACCGCTAAGTTTAATCACTTTTTTAGCTAAAGCTACTATTTTGACTGGTTCTCCCATATCTAAAATGAAAATTTCTCCACCTTGTGCTAAAGCTCCAGCTTGAATAACTAAACGGCTTGCTTCAGGTATCGTCATAAAGTAACGAGTCATACGAAAGTCAGTGACAGTAACTGGTCCGCCATTTCTAATTTGTTCTTTGAATAAAGGTACTACACTTCCACGACTTCCTAAAACATTTCCGAAACGTACGGCTGCGAATTTTGTTTCTCCGGGTTCATTTAAACCTGTGACAATCATTTCAGCGACACGCTTAGTTGCGCCCATAATATTGGGCGGATTAACTGCTTTATCAGTTGAAATCATGACAAAACTTTCAACACCAGCTGATTTAGCTGCTTCCGCCATATTTTTTGTGCCATATATATTATTTTTAATGGCTTCTCTTGGATTATATTCCATCATGGGCACATGCTTATGAGCTGCTGCATGATAAACACGATCTGGTATGTATTGTTGCATCACTTCAAATATTCTATTACGATCTTGAATGTCAGCTATTACAGGAACAATTTCAATTTGACCCTTGTATTTACTATTTAGTTCTTTATTGATTTGGTAAATAGAGTTTTCTCCATGTCCTAATATAATAATTCGTTTGGGTGAAAATCTGGCAATTTGACGACAAATTTCTGAGCCAATTGAACCTCCAGCACCACTCACTAATATTGTTTTACCAACAATTTTTTTAGAAATTTGTTGCATATCTAATTTAACTTCTTCTCGACCAAGTAAATCGACTACATCGATTTCTCTAAATTGACTAACAGATAACTTTCCTTGCAATACATCTTCTATCGAGGGCATTTGATTTACTGTAATTTCTGCTCGATTACAAATATCTACTATTCTTTCATATTCTTTTGGTTTCAAAGAAGGAATCGCAATCGTAATTTGTTGAACTCTATACTTCTTAGCCAGTTCAGGTATATCTTTTATATTTCCGATAACTGGTGTTTCATACATAAATGTTTTCAACTTAGATGGATCGTCATCAACAATTCCAACTACTTTTACATCACTTGGATTACGTTTTAAACTACGAATAAAGACACTACCACCGTTTCCAGCACCAACAATTAGTGTTCTGATTTGTTGTTCAACTGAATGTCCATGCAATTTTTTATATTCGTGTTCATTATAGATGCGCCAAACAATTCTACTTCCAGCTATGCTTGCCAGTGAAAAGATATAAGTTAATACAATAAATCTAAAACTTACTGTCTTCAACAAGACTACAGAAATAAGTGCAGAAGCAATGAATGAAACCGTTACACATGTGCATATAGCTAAAGATTCACGTATACTTGTATAGCGATTAATCTTAGAAAATAATTTAAAGTGCGTTGATAAGGTAAGATAAAGGATGATAGTCATTCCTACTGTAGTAATGAATGATTGAATTGAAAGTATTATATAAGGATTTAAAAAGAAATATGCCATCAATCCAGATACTAGAATTGAAAAACTATCAAACCCAATTAAAATACCTTTTTTGGTTTTTCTGCTCATAACTATTCTTCACTCCTCTTCTAAAACAATCCTAAAAATTTAGGTTATTTACCTTTTTTGGTGTATTTTGGATAATCAGTTCACAATTATTGATATTTTTCATCGTTTGCGGAAAATTTTCTTTTTTTTCAGGCCAAATTCTTTTTCTATTTGTTGATACGCTTCTTTCATATAAAATCTTCTTGAAGTTGTATTATGCGCATCTGAAGCAATAAAGTGTACTAACTCATCTTCAATTAATTGTTTGTTTAGCTTTTGAAATTTTTACCAAAAGATCCGATATAGCTGCGGCTCTTAATTGAGCTAATGCACCTTTTTCAACTAATGACAGCAATTCATTAGGATTAGTTAAAATAGCATGGTTTATTTCTGAGTGGACAATAATCGGTGTCACTCCAGATTTTTGCAATTCAAAAAACAACGATTCCGTAAAATCCGGAATCGTGGCAGTAGAAACTTCGATTAGTAAATAGTGGTTACCCTCATCAATAAATTGTATTTTATTTTCAAAAATATCTTTTACTAATTCCCCAACAATACGCACTTCTTGTCCAGAGAAAAGTGTCAATGGAATATTTCTACTATCTAGTTCTTGTTGTAACCAACCAACTTGTTGGTTTATTACAGCTTTTTCATTCGTCCAACGTCCATTTTTGTAATGTGGGGTAGCTAAGATATGAGTAATTCCTTCAGCAACAGCCAGCCACCCTGACCATTGCAAAAGATTCCTCTAAATCTTTTACCCCATCATCAATTCCCGGTAAGATATGACAATGTAAGTCAATCATCTGATTTACTCACCTTCCCCATAATAGTAATAATAATTATCGCCTTTAAGTTCAACTCGATTGAAGACTACACCAATGACGTTTGCTTTTACTTTTTCAAGCAACTCTTTTGATTTTGTTACCATTTCTTTATCAGTACCATTTTTAGTGATCACAAAAATAGTTCCGTCAGCTTTGCTCGACATTACTTGAGCATCTGTAACGGCAATAACTGGAGGCATATCAAAAATAATCAAATCAAACAGTTCTTCAAATTCCGTAATTAGTTTATTCATCCGATTAGATGCTAATAACTCAGATGGGTTCGGTGGAATCGCGCCACTGGTGATAACAAATAATCCTTCTGTCTCTAAACGATGCGCAATATCTTTGATTTCCACATCTCTTTCCGTCAATAAGGTTGTTAAGCCATCGCGATTTGGCAAACGAAATGTTTTATGTACTGTTGGTTTACGCATATCAGCATCAACGATCAAGACTTTCTTTCCTTGCATAGCAAAAGTAACGGCTAGATTAGCTGATATTGTTGACTTTCCTGCACCAGGCCCAGCAGACGTAATAACAAGTGTTTTAAGATTTTTATCTACCATTGAAAATTGAATATTTGTACGAATCGTTCTAAATTGCTCAGCAATAACAGAGCTAGGTCTCGTTAGAGTAACTAAACTTGGACGTTCACTAGTATCTAATTGCTTTTTCTTTTTATTGAACATTTCTCTCACCTCTTTTATACTCTACTTTTTGTTCTTCTTGAATTTAATTCTGGTCGTTTAATATTAAGCTTAGCATGTAATTCATCATTTGACATTTCAGAAACACTTCCTAATACTGACCAACCTAATGTTTCTGTAATAAATCGTTCATCTCTGACAGATTTATCCATGAATTCTAATAAGAAGGCACTTCCAACACCTAACATTAATCCAACCAGTAAACCAATTACTAAATTCAATAGATTATTGGGTGAAATCTGATCGGTAACGGGAACAGCTTCAGAAATAATCGTTACATTTTCAACATTCATAATATTCCCAATTTCGCTTTGGAAAATTTCTGCAACAGCGTTTGCAATTTCTGAAGCCTCATAAGGACTTTCATCCGTTACAGTTAATGAAAAAACTTGCGAATTTTCTTGCGTTGTAATTTCTATTTTTTCAGATAATTCGGTTGTTGTTAAATTTGTTCCTAGGTTCTCTCGAACTTCATTTAAGACAACTGGACCTTTTATAATGTCTTTATATGTATTGATCATCTGCACATTAGAGTTAATATCATTAAGTTGTAATCCCTCTGCAGATTCTGTTGTACGATTCACCAATATTTGAGTTGTTGCATTGTATTGTGGTGTTGCGATGAAAAAGGTAAAGCCAGCTGCTACTATTAAACCGATTAGACCTAAACTAACTATCAATGTCAAGCGTTTCTTTAGTGTAGCAAACAATTCTGATAAACTAATTTCTTCTTCCATGTTTTCCTCCTGCGTGTAGCTATTTTATTAACATATTTTTTATTTTTAACGACATTATACAGTATACCATACCATTTTTATCTGTGAACTATATTTTAATTTTTTATAATTGGTATTCTTTTATTGGTGACACTTAATTTCTCGTTTTATTGTCTAAAGTTCAAAAAAAATTAAAGAGCCAACATGAGCTCTTTAATATTATATTTATTTTCTACTATCTAATTCTCTACTTAATTGAATAATGTATTCTTTTAAATTATCTTTAATCTCTTTATGTTCAAGACCATATTCAATATTTGTCATCATATAACCAAACTTATCTCCAACATCATAACGTTTCCCTTTAAATTCAAGAGCTAATACCTGTTGCTTTTTATTTAAGGTTTCAATCGCATCAGTTAATTGAATTTCATTGCCCGCTCCCGGTTCCTGTTTTTCAAGAATATCAAAAATTTCAGGAGTTAGCAGATAGCGACCTATAATTGCAAGATCACTTGGAGCTTCTTCAGGTTTTGGTTTTTCAACAAAGTGATTAACTTTGTAAAGGTCCTTAGAGACTTCTCCATCAATGTCAACAATTCCATACTTAGATGTATCTTTATGAGGAACACGCATGGTAGCTAAGACTGAAGATCCCGTTTCATCGTAGTGATTCATCAATTGTTTGGTTAAAGGGACATCATCAACCATCAAGTCATCACCCAGCAATACGATAAAAGGTTCATTGCCTACAAAACTCTTACCGTGTAAAACAGCATCTCCCAAACCTTTAGGATATGACTGACGTACAAAATGTAATTTGATTTTAGTAGTACTTTCCACTAATTTTAACAACTCATATTTTTCTTTCATTTGAAGATTTTGTTCTAACTCAAAATTAGAATCAAAATGGTCTTCTATAGAACGCTTGCTTCTTCCAGTAACAATTAAAATTTCTTCAATACCGGAATCAATCGCTTCTTCAATAATAAATTGAATTGTTGGTTTATCAACGATTGGAAGCATTTCTTTTGCAGTAGCTTTCGTAGCTGGTAAAAAACGTGTTCCTAATCCTGCAGCTGGAATAACAGCTTTTCTCACTTTTGACATATCTTTTACCTCCAATATATTACTTTCATTCACTTAATTATTAATCTGTATGGAATAAGTCTCTTGTATAGACTTTTTCCTGTACATCCATCAATTCTTCAGCTAAGCGATTTGAAACAATCACATCTGATACCTTTTTAAATTCTTCAAAATTACGAATTACTTTTGAATTATAAAATGTATCGTCTTTAAGTACTGGTTCATAGACAACTACTTCGATTCCTTTTGCTTTTATCCGTTTCATAATCCCTTGTATTGATGATGCTCTGAAGTTATCCGAATCCGTTTTCATGGTTAAACGATATATTCCAACTACTTTTGGATCACGTTTTATAATCATATTTGCTACATGATCTTTACGTGTACGGTTTGCGTCCACAATCGCGCCAATAATATTATTGGGTACATCTTCATAGTTAGCAAGCAACTGTTTAGTATCCTTTGGTAAACAATAACCACCATAACCAAATGATGGATTATTATAGTGAGTGCCAATTCTTGGATCCAGCCCTACACCTTCAACAATCGATTTTGTGTCCAATTCTCTAACTTCTGCATACGTATCTAATTCATTAAAATAAGCTACACGTAAGGCTAAGTAAGTATTTGAAAATAATTTAACAGCCTCTGCTTCTGTCGAATTCATGAATAAAACATCAATGCTTTCTTTAATGGCAGCTTCAACTAATAAGTTTGCAAAAATCTCAGCTGTTTCTGAGCTTTCTCCTACAATTATACGTGATGGATAAAGGTTATCATAAAGTGCTTTTCCTTCACGTAAAAACTCTGGAGCAAAAATAATATTGTTCACACCATATTTTTCTCTCGTTTCTTTAGTATACCCCACAGGTACAGTTGATTTTATAATCATTGTGGCTTCTGGATTATATTTTAAGACATCTTCAATAACACCTTCAACTGTTGAAGTATCAAAGTAATTTCTTTTATCATCATAGTTAGTAGGTGTGGCGATAATAACATACTGAGCCTCTTTATAAGCAATTGTTTTATCCGTTGTTGCAGTTAAATTTAATAGTTTTGTTGACAAATATTCTTCAATTTCTTTATCTACAATTGGTGATTTTTTATTGTTGATTAATATTACCTTTTCTTCGATAATTTCTAGTGCTGTTACTTCATTGTTTTGTGCTAAAAGAACGGCATTGGATAATCCAACATAACCAGTTCCAACCACTGTAATTTTCAAATTGATTACTCCTTTAAATTTTATATTTAAACCATTTAAATTCAAACTAACACACTAATAATAGCAGATTGCTGGTACAAAAACAATCAGTCCGTATTTTACTGAGATTTCCGTTTATTAGATAAACTAGTTAATAAGAAAGACACTATGAAGTGTTCATAGTGTCTTTCTTATTAATTTAATTCCAATTGTTCTTTCAATAATTCAGTAACTCTACTCATCTCACCATCGGAAACGATACCGTAGTAAATTCCATCAATAGTTGTACCCTCAGCTACAAGTTGCTCTTGTTGGATATTTCCAGCAGCTGAACGATAATTATTAAATATTTTTACCATATCATCAAATTCAAGATTCGTTTGCATATTATTTTCTAATGAACCTAAAATATCCTGATAATTTGAAATAGTAGATAGTGAAGCTACTTTTTCAACGGTTGCCTGTATAATTTGTCGTTGTCTTTCTTGACGTCCATTATCTCCAGCAGGATCTTCATAGCGCATTCTTGAATAAGCAAGTGCTGCTTTACCATCTAAGGAAGCAGAAACACCTTCTGTAAAGTTATACCCATCTGAAGAGAATGTTAGTGGACTAGTTACTTGCACTCCCCCTACAGCGTTAACGACATCCTGAAGGCCTTGCATATTAACTTCAACATAGTAATCAATTGGTATATTTAACATGTTTTGGACTGTATTCACTGACATAGCTGTTCCACCAAATGCATAGGCATGGTTGATTTTATCCGTTGTTCCATGACCAACAATTTCAGTACGTGTGTCACGAGGAATGCTGACAATTGTCGTTTTGTCTGTATTAGGATTCACCGTCATAACCATCATCGTGTCTGAACGACCTTGCTCAGTTCTACCCAAATCTCCAGTATCAACACCTAACAACAGAATCGAAAATGGATCTTTTTTACTAATATCGATTGAACTTTCCCGTACTTTTTCTGTTTCAACATCTTTATGGATTTTTTCACTTGTTCCAGCTACATCACTATAAATCTTCCAAACAAAAAGACCTAATGCAATAAACAATACTAATACAATAATAAGAAAAATCTTAAAACCTTTTCTTTTCTTCTTTGGTTTCTTACTTGGTTTTCGCATTTCAGATCTTGATTGTGACATTCTTTCACCCTTTTCTTGACAGTCATTATAAACAGTCACTTTAGTAATATGTACTTTTCTTTTTTATTGTACCAGTAGAATAATATTTTGCAATTATAATATTAAAAAAAAGATAACTTCGAACTTAATTCGAAACTATCCTTTCTCAATTTTAATATTTTATTAGTTAAAGCTTTTTTTATCTACCCATCCTAAAGTAACATCGTCTAATGAAATTAAAACATATTTTCCATTTCCCGTTTCTTTAGTAACTTTAACGGATTTTCCAACAAAATTATTGGTCTTTGTTATCGTTTGATAGCCTTTAGTGCCCCATGGTTTTGTATCAATTGAATACGCAGATTTTGATATAACAGAATTATAGGAAACATCTTTGGATGAAGAAATAGCTGTATCCACTGTATATAGTTGTATTGCTTTTCTGTCTACCCAGCCTAATGATTGTCCATTTGCTTCGATTAAAATATATGATCCCTTTTGTTTTGTTACTTTAACAGAAGTCCCAACATAATCTGTAGTCTTACCAACAGTTTGATATCCAGAAGTTCCCCATGGTTTTGTATCAATTGAAAAGGCTGATTTAGAAACAATTCCAGTAAATGAAACTGATGTTGATCCTGTGATATCTGTTACAACATCATATGACTTCAAAGCTTTTTGATCTACCCATCCTATTGCTTCTCCATTAACCGAAATCAGTACATAACTACCTTTTTTTCTGATGACATCAACTTCCGTACCTATATAATCAGTGGTTTTAGCAATCGTTTGGTACCCAGCTGTTCCCCATGGCATTGTATCAATTGAGTATGACGTTTTATCAACAACTGCTTTATAATTAACTGGTTGAGATGATGAAACATTCGTCACTACTTCATAAGTTTTTAAAGCTTTTTTGTCCACCCAACCTAATGACTTTCCATCATGAGAGACTAAAACATATTGATTATTATCTGTTTCTTTTACTACTTCAATTGTTCTGCCTAAATAATCAGATGTATGGTTAAGTGTATAGTATCCACTTGTTCCCCATGGTTTAGTATCAATTGAGTAACCCGTTTCGTTAATAATTGCTTCATATGAAGTAGTATGTGAAGCTGGAATATTTACTTCAACATCATAAGTTGATATAGCTTTGCTATCAATCCATCCTAGCAATTCACCATTCAGTGAAATCAATGAATAAGTTCCATTTTTAGCTTCTTTAACAACTTCTATTTCTTGTCCAACATAATCCGTAGATTTAGCTAATGTTTGATATCCAGAAGTTCCCCATGGTAGCGTATCGATTGAGTAACCTGATTTAGAGATTTTTGCTTTGTAACTAACCGGTACTGAAGATGATACATCTTCTATATTAACAGATATTTCTAAAGTTTTTTTATCTACCCATCCTAATATAGTTCCATTATATGATATTAACCCATATTTCCCATTAGTTGTTTCTTTTACAACTTGAACATTAGTACCTAGATAAGTATTCGTTTTATCTACATTTTGAAATCCTGATGTTCCCCATGGTTTAGTATCAATTGTATATCCATTTAAAGAAATTAATGCATCATATGAAACATTAACTGTATTTTTTAACTCAGTGTCAACAATGTAAGTATCATACTGAGTTAGATTATACTGTTCAATAATGTTATTCACTTTAATATTATATTGTGTATCAGTAGCATAAGTTCCAGTAAGATATTTTGTTGCATCTTTATAGGAATTAGTATTTTTAACCCATGCTTTGGCATAAAAATTAGGAGATCCTGTTAACCCAGTTCTAAGTAGGTCAGCATAATCCATCATGGACTCATAATATGAAGGATAATCTCTAAAATTAGCAGTAATATTAATAATACCACCATTTACATCTTCCCAAGTCCCCATTGGAATTGTTTGACCATTATACGATCCTTTAATTCCAAATAAATTATAATACGGTGGGGACGCAAGTAAACTTTGTCCAAATGCACTTTCATGTGCAGCCTGTGCAATCATTACAGACGCATACAATTTATCTTTGCCATACGCATTCGCTATCTCTACAGCATAAGGTGTTATAAAATCTATAAATTCTTGATTTGTTTTGAAAGGACGAGGTTGCGCTTGATTATTTCCTTTGTTATCATTCAAGTATTTTTCATAAGCTGCTTTAGTTACATTAATTTTTTGTCCTACACTGATTACATTCGCATTTTTAATCTGAGGATTCCAGTCTAGTAATTGTGCTAACGAAATACCAAATGAACTTGCGATAGCTCCAGAAAAATCTCCAGATTTAACAATGTAAACACCATTTACAGAAGTACGTGTAGCTGTGGTCTTAGCTATAGCAAATGTTTGTATCGTATTAGTTTTAAGTATTTCTTTTTCAGGCGCAGTTTCTTTTACTTTATTTGGAATTTTTATTGGTTCTTCTACTACTGGTGTTGATTCTTCCTCTTCAATTGGTACTTCTGTTGGTTCTTCTACTACTGGTATTGATTCTTCCTCTTCACTTGGCACTTCTGTTGGTTCTTCTATTACTGGCGTTGATTCTTCCTCTTTACTCGGTACTTCTGTTGGTTCTTCTACTACGGGTGTTGATTCTTCCTCTTCAATTGGTACTTCTGTTGGTTCTTCTACTACTGGTGTTGATTCTTCGGCAGCTGATTTATCTGCTTCAGATAAATCATCATTTATAAGCTGCTCAATTATCTCTAGTTGTTGAATAAGATTTGCTAATGGAAATTCTACAGAATATGTATTATCTTGATTACTTTGTACAAAAGCTTTCAAAGAAGAAGCTTCTGCTAACTCTTTAATCTCTATTTCAAAGATGCCGTCTTCATCTGAAATACCCACAAACTTTTCAGTATCATCAATGACAAGAATAACTTCACTATTTTCTAGTGTACTACCTGATACTTTATATGTTTTTTCATCTATTTGAGTAATAGTTATTTGTTCAATTAAATCTTTAACTTCTATTTTATTTTCACCTTCCATACTATAAGCAGTAATGTCTTCAATAACAATTGCATTATCAACTAATTCAATATTATTTATTATTTCAGGCTGTTCTACTTCAGATGCATAAATAACATCTTGATTTGTAGCTAATGACAACAATATTCCACTGGACAAGGTAATAAACAACTTTTTTCTATTATTATTTTTCAACTAACAATCCTCCAAACATATTTAAAAAAAATGATACTAATTTAGTATAGCATAAGAGAAATTCATAAAGATAAATTACATTGTTCTTTTATTAAAATAATTGTTAGTTATTCACATTTTATTAATAAATGAAAAAAAGCTAGCATAAATTGGCCTCTTTTATTTGTAATTAATTACTTTTTTATACTATTCTGTTTTTCCTATATATCTATTAAATATGATCAATTCTTTACAAATTTTGAAATTAGAAATAAACCTACAATACATAAGTAAGCATTGTAACAACTACTAAAATAATTCTGAATAAAATATAATAAAAAAACGTGAAACATATGGTTTCACGCTACTCAAATTTTATTTTATTTAAACTTAATTTGACTCGTCAACATTATTGAACGAATAGACAAAAAATATAAAATTTTTGGGATTGAAACAAGTAAATAAAAAAAATTCTTTATTTAAACTTTTAATAACTCTATTATGTTTAAGTGCCACATTTCTTAAACTTGTTTTCAGCTAAGACTTTTTAATTTTTCTAATTACATTTAATATCTTCTGTAATATTTTGTATATTTCTGGATGTTTAAAATAAAAAATATATTTTCTATATATACTGTACCCATTGTCTATAATTATAAATCTAATATTTTTCAATTGTGTATAATTTTTTTTTCTATTTTTAAAACTCATTTCCATACAATAGATAATACATTGGCCTAGAAGATGGTTAACTCTACTATTAAGAGCATCATCCATTTCTACAGTAGTTTCTTCTAAATGGCTATTAAATTCTATAGTTTTTTGAATAACTTTGGTAAGAGATTCAATACGATGTTCATAATTTAACGATGTAATAGTAGAATCCAAACGTATTCTTCGATAGAATAACTTATCCTTAATGCATTTAACCTTTTTACTCTTCATTAAAAGTTGGTAACTAAACAATTCATCTTCATGTATAATACCTTCTAAAAAATAAATACTATTTTTTAGAAGCACTTTTTTCTTTATAAATTGCAAGCAAGGTGATGCGTAAAAATCTTTATTTACTGTCATTTCTATAAATAAATCTTGTCCATTTAATATTTTGTCATATACCTTATTTCTTTCATAGTTCATATTTCCAATTTTCATATTATCTACAGATTTATCAAAAAAAGATTTTCCTTCAAATAAAATTAATTCTAAATCTTCTTTAACTGCTAAATTATATAGGTGCTCCATAGCTAAATCAGGTATTAAATCATCACTGTCTAAAAAATAAATATATTCACCTTTTGCATGTTGAATGCCTTTATTTCTAGCCTTACTTTGACCAGCATTTTCTTGATAATAGTCTAGTATATTTGTATAAGATTCTGTATACTTTTTAATAATCTTACTTGACTGATCCGTAGATCCATCATCAATAAGAATTAACTCAATATCTTGAAAATTTTTTTGAGAAATTACACTTTCAATACAATCTTCAAGATAGTTTTCAACGTTATAAACAGGTACAATAACCGAAATCTTTACATTTCCCATATTATAATAGCCCTTCTCTCTTACATAAACTCTATTATTTAAGTTAATTTAACTGACATCAACTTAAATAATAGAGCTGTTTCTAAACTATACTTATAAGTGACCATAAAATTTCATAATAAGTATACTAAAAATTTTCAGAATAAATTTCACTTAACTTTTCCATATATCCTTTAACTGAATGATTTTTTGATACCGCATCATATGATTGTATGCTTTTTTCTTTAATTTGTTGAGGGTTCTCTAAAATTTCTAAAACAATTTTTTCCAATGAATTTTGTAAATGAGCTCGTAGTGTTTGCTTTTTGTTTATGCTACTTACATCAACTTCGCCTGAATTATCTAAAGGAAGCTGAATCATCCATCCTATTGTGGTATTATTTATCTCTGGAAGAGCACGAACATTAGTTGTAATAACAGGGCAGCCAGATGCTTGAAATTCTAAAACTGAGTAGCCATAAGTATCTGCCCAAGTTGGCAACAAGCCCACATCACTATTTTTCATCATCTCAAGTAACTTTTTATTGTCTAAACTTTCGTAAAAATTTATCCAATCTGTATTTCTTAGTTTATTTTTCATTTCTTGTATTTCTTCTTCAGTATCTTGATATTTGCCAAATGCATAATTATAGCTTTTGCCTAGGGAAACAATTGTTAGTTCAAAATCGAAATGATGCTCTTTTTTAATCTTGTAAAATACATCTAGTATCTCTTTACCACCTTTACGAGTAAAGTCTTTTCCAACAAACAAAAATTTTAAAATAGGGTTAACTACCTTTAGCTCCACTTCAGATTTTTCCATCAATTTTTCTTGTGGTGGGTTTATTTGAATCATTTTTTTCTTAATAGTATTTTTATATTGTGGGAAAAATTCTAAAAATCTTAATTCCATTTCATAGTTATTTTTAGATAACGATATCACTTTTTTGCAATAATCTTTTGCTAAAATTTCCACATATTTTTCTGTTCTATCCTTTTCTTTTATGCTCTTTTTAGTAAGATTTTTATGGTCTAAAAATGATGTTGCTGAAGTTCGAGGAATGTATGTTTCAAAAGTTGAAATCCAAGGGACTTTTTTGTTCGTAACAGTGTTAAAAAGATGTAATCCATCTACTCCTTCATCATTAAAAACTATATCTTTAAAATAGACTATTGCATTTCTACCTATAAGGGGCATTCTTTTTAATGCTGTATGTGGATAATAAGTATTTAAACTTTTCATTTTTTTCAATGGGTGAAGATTACCATTTATAATAGTTCTTCTTTCAGGATATGAATCATTAGTATAACCTATTATTTTCATTGGGCACCTCTCTTTTAAGAATAATTCATTTACTTATTCGAAACTGCCTAATCTTTATTTTTCATCATATAAATAATAATTTTCCAAGTATATGGTCTAAATTTAGTTGTTAAAGATAAATTTTGATATCTTGTTTTTATTTCTAGTCTTCTTTGTGCTCTGGTAAGATTTTTGTCAGAAGCAATACCAAGTAGAATATAGTTTAATACAAAACTTTCATAGGCTAGTTTTGAGAAAAATTCTTTATGGGTTTCTAACCACTGCTCAGTGAAGTTCCATCTGTTAATATATCCCACTCTGGAATCCATAGGTACATCAGAATGATAAATTATCTTTGGATCTTCAACTTGTATTATTGTTAAATTATGGCTATTATCTACGTTTAGCAACCAGTCCCAATCCTGATGCTTGATCAGACCTTTAGTAAAAGGTGTTTCAATAAGAATGTGTTTGGGAACAAGCACGGTTGAAGTTTGAATAAATCCTATATTTCTTAATCCTTTTGTTTCAAATAAATAGTCAGAAATTGTTTTTTTACCGCTATTTTTATAATCAACATTTGGTAATTTATCATATTTTTTTTGATTTGGACTTTTATATCTTTCTAGTGACGTAAAGCATAAAAAATCATCATCAATTGACAATTGATTTTTATTAATTAAATCCATCTGACTACTTAATTTATCACTAAACCATTCATCATCGTCGTCTAACAAACCTATTAATTCTCCATTAGCTTTTTTTACACCTATATTTCTTGCTTCACTTCCACCAACTTTAGTATTTGTTTGAATCAAATTAATTTCTATATTACTCATTTTTTTAGCTTGTTCAATATATTCTCCAGTTCTAGCAGAAAAACCATCCACAACAACGACAATTTCTATATTTTTATAGTCTTGTTTAATAACGCTCTCAATTGCTCTTTTTAGAAAGAACGGTCTATCAAATGTAGGTATTACAACACTAATTAGTGGTTCATTCATTCAATTCATCCTTTAATTTTAATTCTTATTATACTAATAACAAATTTCAAAAAATCCTAAAAATTGAAAATAGTCTCATAAGGTATATACTCTATATATGTTCCGGAAATAATAAATATTAAACAAAAGACTACAAAAGTAAATCCAAAAAATAGAAATAAGTTAATTAATTTATTTTTACTAAAAGATGAAAATAAAGTTGGTACAATAAGTATTTCACTAGTAGAAAATAAAGTACCTAATCTCCCTCCCACAGTACTTAAAGTTCCTGTAAATATTAATATTAAGGAAGCTATAAAATATATTTTTAGTAACAAATTAAATCTATTTTTTTCTTCTTGTATTTTTGGATAAGCTAAAAATACTGCTGCAAAAAAAAGAACTAATTGCATCCACAATATTGGATTAAAAATCCATTGTCCGTTTGTATAATTTGGGCTAGTAAAATAGGCATTGTACCGATCAGGAATTGCCCAAATATATATTTCGGGAATTTGTACGATTACTCCAATTATGAGACTAATACCTAATAGAGAAAATATATTTTTTAATGACAAATGTTTGAATACATAGTGAAAAATATAAACAATAATAAAAGACCAAGCTGTTATGTGAAATAATGAAGCTATAAAAATAATAAGTAAAAATTTAAATGGTTTTTTATTTAATACATAGGGTATAGAGTACAATAGTATAATACATGCCAGTGCAGATCTAATTTGTCCCATATCACGAACCAAAAAAAATCTAGCATAATAATAGAGTAATACTAAAGAAGGAAATGGAGTGAATTTATAAACAAAATTAGTTAGTAAAATTAAGCTCACGAAAGAAAAAAATAATATAAATGTATAATAATTAAAGCCTATAGACTTAAAAAGATAATTTAGAAATAGAAAACCACTTTCTGCTTCTATTTTTCCATTAAAAACATCAGAGAATTTTTCAATCTCTGTATAAAATTTTCCATATGAGTTGAAATCATATCCTGTATAAAAACGGAATCCCGCTACGATAGCAAGTATACTACCAGTTATAATAGAAATCTTTTTATTTCTCAATGCTACTTCGATAGTCGCTAAAATAAGCAAGATAACAAAAATACTTACATAAAAAAACATATTGGGCCTCCGTTATTTATCATATTAAAATCACTTTTATCTCACTTTTATAAATCTTCAGTAATTCTCTTTGTGTTTCATACCATTTCTTCGTAGTAGAATGCTTTTTACATATGATTATAACTTCATCAAATGATAATGTAGGATTAACTGATGATACAGAACTACTAAATAGAATAGAGTTTTGATTTTTATTAGTTTTTATATTAGATATATCCATTAACTTTTCAACAATATAACTGTCTAATTCTTCTTCAGAAAGTATAAGTTTTGAATCTCTTTCTGGATGAAGTATTGCATGTATCATTTGATCATACTTTTCATTTTTATTCTGATATTTGTTATTGCTTATATTCAATATTGTATCATTATCTTTGAAAGCAAACCCGTATATATCGGTAACTTCTTTTTTTAATAAATTTCTGATTAGTGCTATAAAAATCCCGCCAAAAATACTTATTATTAATGCGATAGCAGTGTACAAAATAATTTTTTTGTAAGAAAATCTTTCTTCAACATTAATATCTAAATCAGAATTAGGGATTGAATCTGATTCAATTTCGTAGATTTTAATTACTTCAGGTTCAGTGACAACATAAACCGTTTTGTTATCAAAGAAAGAACTATCCTCGCTAGAAATCATATTAAAATAAGCGTCTGCAATCAACTGATTTTTTTGCTTATCTCCTGTTCCAACTTTTAAAGTCATTACTTGGGTATTTGGATTTAGTGTTACTTGAACTGCAAGTTCAGGACTAGGATCAATAGATGTATCCGTTTCTTCTTCAATTTTTTTAAGTACATCTTCAGAAGTTAAAAGTTCATTCATTAATGAATTAGCTAAAAAGGGCTCACCTGCATCGTTTTCCATATAGAAACTAAAAGCCATTCCTTCATCTTTTTGAAGGTTTTTCATAATTAATTTTATCTCTTCAGGTTCTAGTTGTGCCTCAAAAGGTATATCCTGATTCAGTTCACTAAGTTTAACTTCTTGTTCTTCTAAAACATTAGTATTCTCATCAATTTTACTGTCTGTGTAAATTGTATAACCTATGCCTAATAAAAATATAGAAAAGAACAAAACTGTCGTGGTGATAATTATTTTTATATTATCTTTAAGAAAAAATACTAATTCATCTAAAGTAGGTAAATTCTTCAAGTACATGTCCTCCTCATTTTGAGTAAATTTCATCTAATAACATAGCTGTATGTTTCATATCATACTGTGATAATTCTGGAAGAGGCTCATTACCGTATGGTTTTTCAAGTATTATTTCAGCCCACTTTTCTGCACTTTCTTCTAATTTAATAAAGTGGACATTTTTAGATAGTTTTGTTTCAGAAGAAACTTCAGTTGACAGAATTAATTTAATATTTGCTGCTTGAGCTTCTACAGCTGAAATTGGTAACCCTTCATACAAAGAAGGCATTGCAAAAACATCCATAGATGTTAATAAATTTGGAATATCATCTCTTATACCTAAAAATAAGACTTTTTTTTGTAGTTCTTTTGAAAGAACCTTTTCTTCTATTTTATTCCGTAAAGAGCCTTCACCTATTAAGATTAGAAAACTATTAGGATTTTCCCGAACTATCTCTTCAAAAATATCAATTAGGAAAAAATGATTTTTTTGTTCTTCGAATCTTCCTATGTTTCCTACAACAAAAGCCTCTTTAGGTATATTAAGGCTTTCTCTAATAATTTCTTTTTTTAAAGGTACATTCCGATACATATCTATATCTATGCCATTTGGAACAAAAATAAACTGTTGATTCTCACCATAAAGACCAACTCCTGCTTCAGTTGAGCAGGCTAAATAATCAGTTGCATTTACTTTCATCAAGTGATCAAAAAGTTTACGCGCTATGGTCAAAAATAAATTACTTTTTTTTCCATCTTTGGTAGCATGACTATGAATAATTCTTTTTTTAATCCCAGCCCGCTTAGCTAATAATAAATTTAATCCTCCTCCAAAAAATACTTCATTGTGGACTATGTCAAAATGTTTTTCTTTCAATAAAGCATTAACACCTTTTATATAGCCAACAATATTTTTTTTAGGATTAGGGACAGCGTATATATGACCACCTAACTCATGAATTTCTACATTATATGGTTTAACATCTACAAAATCATTGTAAATTAAAAAATCAAATTGAAATTTTGAGCGATCAATATTACGGTAAGCATTCATCATAAAAGTTTCAGCTCCGCCTTTTCCCATCCGTCCCTGAAAATGTAAGACTCTTAGAGGTTGTTTCATTTTCACTTCAGACCTTTCTTTTAAAATTTTCGTTTGAATTTTTCAATTGTTTTTGGAGAGGTCATACTGATTGAATACATTAATTTAGAGGCAATATAATTGACTGAAATTGATTTTGTTTTAAATAATACTTTCATTACTTGTCTAATTTTTGTATCAGTCAGACTATCTTTGCTTGCTTTGATAACATCTGGGTGCTGCATAATAGTTCTGATATAATCGCGTTTTTCACGGTAAGTTAAAGGACAGCTTTCACTGTGCAACGGAATAATACAAGACATTACACCTTTTAAAAAAAGTGCACTAAATCCTTTTTCATGTTTTTTGGTCAATGCTAGTAACTCGCGATAAAATTCAACAAACGTATCAAATTTATTGTCAAAATATTTATTTGTTAAACTATTTTTCCCATCAAATGAATAATCATAAAGGATATCACTCACTACTTTACAAGCTTCTACATGTTTAAAATAACGAATATTAAATAATCTGTCTTCACAACTGTTGTATGGTGGAAATTTTATTTCATGTTTTTTTATGATGTCTAACTTAAAAAGTTTATTCCAAGCTACATACATAAGTTGCTTGTTCATTAAAGGATAAATATTATCTAAAAAAACTTCATGTGTTTCTATCAATTGGTTCGGTGCTTTAACCAATCTAGTATCCACAAGCTCTTCACCATCTAGAACATTCATATTGTAAGAAGAAATGACTAAATCAATTTTCCCATCTTTTACATGATCAGCATATATTTCTAGCGTACTGTCTTTCATCACATCATCTGAATCAACAAATAAAAGATACCGTCCATTAGTCAATTCAATTCCGTTATTTCTAGCATTACCAGGTCCTCCATTTTGAATGGTTTTAAACCTTACTCGAGCATCTTGATTATGGTAACGTTCAAGTACTTCTTGTGTACCATCTGTTGATCCATCATTTATAATAATTAATTCAAAATTAGTAAATGACTGATTTAACACACTTGTAATGGTCTTGCCTACTGTGTCTTCACAATTGTATGCAGGCATAATAACACTAAAAAAAGGAGTATTCGCCATTTCACTTAGTCCTTTCATCAACAGATCACACCAAATATTTTATATTATTTGGTATTTCTTTACTTTTTTCTTGCTCTTCTTCATCTAATCCTTTAGATGAAACTTTATCAAAGAGTATTTTGATTGTTTGCAACATGATTTTCACATCAAGTAAAAGTGAATATTTTTTAATATATAACAAATCAAAATTTAGTTTGCTATTAAAATCTGATGCATATTTACCATATACCTGAGCATAACCTGTAATACCCGCTCTAACATTATGGCGCAAATAATAATGAGGATTTTCTTTTTGGAATTGATCTACAAAAAATGGACGTTCAGGTCTAGGACCTACCACGGACATATCCCCTTTTAATACATTAAATAATTGAGGCAGCTCATCAATTCTTAAAGAGCGGATGTATTTACCAACTGTAGTCACTCTTGCATCATTAGAGGATGCCAATACTGGACCTGAATCTTTTTCAGCTGTTGCACTCATACTTCTGAATTTTAAGACATTAAATTCTTTGCCATCTTTTGTTATTCTAACTTGTTTATAAAAAACTGGACCTTCAGAAGTTAGCTTAACCAATAAAGCAGTTATAAACATAAAGGGAGAAGCAACTACAATAAGAACAACTGAAAAAAGAATGTCCATCAATCGTTTTATTAGATCATCTTCTGATGAGATTTCAAAATTCGAAATCTCAATAATACTTTCGTCCTCAATATTCATAATATTTGGATTAACTAATAACAAATTATCAAAGCTAGTTGTTAAAAACAATTTTTTCTTTTCACGAACTAACAAATTATAAATATTTTCCTTTTCTTTTTCACTTAATCCACTAGCTAAATAAACAATATCCACCTCATCAAGGTATTTCTTTACATTAGTATAATAGTTAGATACTACAGCATATTTAACAAGGTGTCTTTTACTTTTTGCATTTCCAATATTGAATATTGCGTTTTTTATATCTTTTTCAGTTCCGACAACCATTACTTGTTTACTTCCACTGAAACGTTCATAAAATTTATAGACAATTATACGCCAAAGGAATAAGATAATTGTGCTGAAAATAAGACTAATTAATAATACTGATCTTGGAAAAGTGAACCATCTACCAAAAAAAGTTAATGCCATGATTGATATGGTCATAATTAATTGTATTATAATAGTAAAATATAAAAAATCTGCAATAGATTTATTATAAAAAACGTACACTCCAAATAATAAATTTAATAAAACAAATAAAATTAAAATATATAAAATCGAATTCTCATAAGCATTATAATTATACATTGGAATGTCGCTTTTATAACGTACATAAAAAGAAAGGAGAATAGACAGATGATATAAAAAAACATCCATCAATACTATTATTATCTTTTTCGTTTTGGTAAACTTTTCTCCTTGAGACATAATTTTTTCCTCCGATCGATAACTGTTATTCAAACACGGCTTATATATAATATCATAGAAACTCTCGAAATCCTATTACGTACTCATTAAAATACTTACTAACATTTCAAATCATACCACAAATTTTTAAAGATTTCATAAAATCAAAATGTCACTACCTTACACTTTATATCTTTCATGTTTTTTATTTCCTATGTAAATAAAAAACAATAGTAGAAATATTGAAAAAGCTGGGTTTAAATATCCACCTTTTTGAAAATTTAACGCTATAAAGACTACTCCCATTTTAAAATTTGTTACTAATGCATAAATACTGAATACACAACTTAGTAAAAATGTTACCAAGCCTAAATCGGATAATAAATAAGCATAAACATTCCATATATTAGGTGTATGTCCTATTCCATTCCCAAGAAAAATATGTTCCATATTAACATAATCCCAGCTTCTGATAATTCTAAAATAAGCTGATCCATCTTCTCCACTTAATATATCAACTGTCCTATTTATAATCGTTTCATTGATTAAATCCCATGAAAAAAATACCACAGCTATGATCAGTAGTAAGTATATAGTTGTTCTTTTCGTCCACTTCAATTCTCTTAAATTAATTTTATCTATAAAGTGTAATGCTTGTATCATCAACATAATTCCCATTGCACTATATGAAAAAGTCAAGAATATGGTCAAAGAAATAAAAATAGTAAAGCCTTTTTTTATTTTTACATCTACTTTATTGAAGTAATTCATTGATAAAATAATATTTAAAAAATAACCAAGGTAAGCTGGCTCTGAAAAAATGCTCCTTGTTCTAATAAAATCAGTATTTTCATTAAAAGCATAACTCAATAAATCTGTCCGAGTAAATCTCCAAAAAAATTCGTATGGTAGTTGACCATTCGAATACAATGCAAGAGTAATATAAATTCCTATCAAACAAATTATGACAGCTATGATATTAAGAATTTTCAAAAACAGCGCTTCTAACTTTTGTTCTTTAACATAATTATATACTCCAAAAGTTATAGCAATATAATATGAAATCCTTATTAAGCTTGCTAATCCAGTCTTTAAAATAAAACTACTATTTAGCTGTATATTCATTATAATATTCATTGCTATTAAGCCCAGTATCAAAAGAATCCAAAGCAGTTGTTTTTTTTTCACTTTATAGTTCCCACTAATTATCAGGCTTAATCCTACTACAGCAAAAATATAATCACTTAAAGTGAAGATACCAATCATCCAATCTGTTACGATAAATGACACACTCATCAAACTCAAGATAATTACTGCCCATATGCTATGGTACTGCTTATTAAAATTTATCCATTTTGTTAAAATAGAACTGTTCTCCAAAGACAAAACCCACTTCCTAAAATTAAACTATTTATTCCCTAAAAATTCCGCTGGTTTTTGCTTGTCTATGCCGAATTCATATAAGATTGCAGATAAAATTCTTTTACTTGCTTGTCCATCTCCATAAGGATTATTTGTTGTGGCCATTTTTTTATATTCAGATTCACTTTCTAGTATTTTTGTCATTTCTTTTATGATAGTTTCAGTTTGAGTACCTACCAACTTAAGTGTTCCAGCTTCTACGCCTTCAGGTCTTTCAGTTGTATCTCTAAGTACTAGTACTGGAACTCCCAAAGAAGGTGCCTCTTCTTGAACACCGCCTGAATCCGTCATGATCATATAGCTTTTAGCAGCTAAATTATGAAAGTCCATAACTTCAAGTGGATCAATTAGGTGAATTCTAGGGTGTCTCCCTAAAACATTCTCAGCCATATTTTGAACATTAGGATTTAAATGAACAGGATAAATAACTTCAATATCTTGATGTTGATCAACTACTTGTCGTATAGCTTGAAATACTCGTTCCATGGGTTTTCCATGATTTTCTCGGCGATGCATTGTCACTAAAACAACTTTACTATCTGGATTAATATTTTCTAGAACAGTATGGTGGTAGTCCTTTTGTATAGTTTCTTTAAGAGCATCGATTGCAGTATTTCCTGTAACGTAAATTTTTTCTTCTGGATGATTCTCTTTTAACAAGTTTAGTTTGCTTTCTATTGTAGGTGCAAAATATATATCTGCGATTACATCTGTTAATTGACGATTCAATTCTTCAGGAAACGGTGAATGTTTATTTCCTGTACGAAGCCCGGCTTCAACGTGTCCAACTTTGATTTGATTATAATAAGCAGAAATACTTGCAGCAAATGTAGTTGTCGTATCGCCATGAACTAAAATTATATCTGGTTTGGCTTTTTTTAAAATTTCGTCAAGACCTACCAATACAGATGATGTAATTTCTGATAAAGTTTGATTTTCTTTCATGATATTCATATCATAATTTGGTTTAATTCCAAATGTTTGTAAAACTTGATCCAACATTTCTCTATGTTGAGCAGTAACTGTAACACTAGATTCGAACCAATCTGATTGCTTATTTAATTCTTTTACTAATGGAGCCATCTTAATTGCTTCAGGTCTAGTACCAAATATTGTCATTACTTTTATTTTTCTCATAAAGATAAACCTCCTGAACATTTATTTAACTATTTAATTTTTTTCTATTAATTCTTAGAAACCTATGTCTTAGGTTTCTTCATTTTTAACTTATGCTGTATATTTTATTTTTATTAAAAATAAAGCTGCCGATTTTTAATGGCAGCATCTATTTTATGTTATTTGACTATATTGATTACCTTTTTAATATATATATAACCTTTATCTATTAAATTAATGCCTTTTATTTTTTTAAGGCCTTGTTTTTTTTCACTTTTTTTAAGTGAGCTAGTCATTAGTCCTGAATAAATTGAAATCATTTCTCTTTTAATTAGTTTTTTCTGTTCTTTAGAATATTCACTTTTTAAATATAAATTCCTCAATTCTTTATAAATAACTAGATAAGAATTAAATGTTTGTTGCAACCGTTCTGGACTTTGATTCGTCATAATTGAATTTTCACGATATCTTCTATTGTAATAAAAAGCATTGACATAGCACATAGAATTACTATTAAGAAATACCTGAATAGTAAATAACTCATCCTCATGTAAAATGCCTTCATAAAAAGAAAGAGCATTTTTTACCAAAATTTCTCTTTTAACCATGTACAAATACACTGGAGATGCTAATGTTTGACGATTTGCTTTGAAACGATCCTGTATATATTTTTTTCCTTCTTGCAGACGATGGCTAAAATCATAGTTATTTTGTTTGATTGGTTTATTTAACCCATCTAAAAATGCTTTTCCATTAAACCTTATAAGATCTATTTGTTTTTCTTCCATTAAATTAACTAGTTCTTTTATGGCCGTTAATTCAATGTGGTCATCAGAATCTACAAAAAGCACATATTTTCCAATAGCTGCTTTTAACCCTGAGTTCCGAGCACTGGACAGTCCTTTATTCTCTTGTTGAATAAGTTGAACTCTACTATCTAACAGAAAGGGTTTCACTTTTTGATTACTTGTATCTGTGCTTCCATCATCTACTATAATAATTTGTAACATCTGATAATTTTGTTTTATAATAGATTTCAAACATTCTTCTATATATAGTTCAACATTGTAAACAGGCACAATTACTGAAACCAAAGGTTGATTTTGCACCAAAATTATTCATCCTCTTTTCTAATTTATATTGCCTATTACTATTTATTTGTTTTTTAAAATTAGTTCTTTTAACAATTTTAATTGTCCTGTAACCAATAATCCTATAAAAAATAAAACAACAAAAGCAATTCCATAAATTACAAGATTTATAAAATTAGCAAATGGTAAACTAGGTACTATTAAAAAGAATACTGCTTGAATAAGAGCCATGATAATTGGCTTTATTAAAACTTTTATGACTCCTTCAAAATTAGATTGAAATAACCGATACATGAGTAGGTAATTCATTTGAATAAAGTTTATCGTAAAAGCTAATACGACCATCAATGCAACAGACTCAATACTTCCTGCTATCACTCCTATCGTTATAGCTGTCACAGTTACAATTGCTGATAAAATTCCAGAAAGCAGTAATAGATCTGTACGATTGGCAGATTGAAATATTGCCCCACTACTACTTGATATCATTTGTATCCATACAGAAAGTGCTAATATTTGAAAAGTTATTACACTATCTCCCCATTGGTTACCAAAAAGAAATAGAATGATTTCATTCGAGTTGAAAAATAAGAAAACAGATAAAGGAAGTCCAATCGTTGCTAAAATGGAAGTGATTTTTAGATATACATCTTTAATTTTTTTATAATCAGTTTCATAATTAGACATTATCGGTTGAATTACCGGAGAAATTACATTCGTTAAAATTTGATTTGGGTATAAAGACACTTGATAAGCTTTGTCATAAAAAGCTAAAGAACTAGATGATAAGTAGCGTCCAATCAATACACTATCTAAGTTTCTAGAAAAATAATTAATAAAATTAAATAGAAACTGATTTTTTGAAAAGCTAAAGATTTTTTTCAACGGTTTTTTATCTATTTTTAATTGAGCTTTTAAATTTGTCTTCATATAAAATATACTAAACAACAAAGCTGCTTTTACAGTATTACTTATAATTAATGAATAGTAACTAAATTCATTTATAGCAAGGACAACAGATACAACCCCTGCTGCAATATTAGCTAATATCATTACAATATTTACCGTACTAAACCTTTTCTCTCTTAATAAGATTGATTGTGGCACTACCAGGATACCATAAAAGAATAATGTCACTGCTAATACAATACTGATTGGTCTATAAACTTGATTATTATAAAAGGCACTAATAGGATAACCTGCAAATGCAAAGATAATTCCTAAAAATAATGCTAAGTACAATGAAAACCCAAATATACTATTGATTTCTTGTTTAGTTAATGTTTTATTTTGAATAATTGCTGGGCCTATTCCAAAATCGGCAAGCATTTGAAAGAAAATCAAAAAGACATTTACCACTGCTACTATTCCGTACTCATCTGGGGTTAAAATTCTCGATAATATTGCAGTAACTAATAATTGAATCACGACATTGGAATATTTTCCTAATGCACTATAAAATATTCCTTTTTTAAACTCTTCAGCCATTCCCATAATTTCTCCAACTCCTAAATTCTTTTAATAATGTTGTTAACTTTTTTAGCAATTAACAATCATTACATAATGTATTTTACTCTTATAACTTTATATATTTTATAAAATTTTATATTAATTCTTTACTTAAATATTTTCCTAATTAATCTTTTTACAACACTTTTAACTATTAGTTTGTATAACAAACTTTATTAAATAATCTTTACAAAAGGTAATAATACTATTTCAAAAGAAAATATCAAGCTAATGTAAAATTTCTTTTAACAAACTATTTAAATAAAAAACATTGATTAACCAAATTTCTTTTTAATTACGTTAAAACTCTTCTGAAATTTCTTTCCTACTGTTACTCTCAACTGCATCAAGTTTAATGCACCAGCATACTTGTCGTATCTTAAAAGTAGAATCAAGACTTTAACAAATGAATTCTTTTCTTTTTCAGTCTCTATTTCAGAAATGGCTTGGTTAATTTTTGAATCATCCATTAGCTCTTCGATTCGTTCAACTTTTCCCATTTTGGTTAATGGGCAATCTTCCCAAGCTAAATTACTTAATTCTAAATACAGTGCACCCCAGTATTGTTGATTCACTAAATCGTGGTACTCTTTTTCCTTGCCCCAATGGACCATCCAGTCTTCAAAGTGACTGGCGATTGTGTACTCATAAAAAAAACGTTCTTTACGGTAGCGATTCACAGCCGAACCTTCTCGGAAAACATAATGATAATAAGCTTTTTGATGGAAATAAATGGTTTGGACATTCTTGCCTACTTGTTGATTAAACAAAGCATCTTGTCCAACTTTTTGATTGGTAAAGCGGCAGTTGTGTTGCTTCAAAAAATCGTGTTTGTATAATTTATTCCATAAAGCATAAGGAGATAAAGAATAGTGTTTTCTAAATTGATCTCTAAAGGCTTCTTTTGTTAGAAGTCCATCTAACTCAGAATTTTTTTCTAGTGTCGTAATATTGCCTTCTTTGTCTACTTTTTCATTATAGTACCCACAGACTACAACATCAGCATTTGATTCTATTGCTTTTGCAACGGTTTCTTCAATTAAATTGTATTCAAAATAATCATCTGGATCCGCAAAATAGATATACTCACCAGTCGCTCTATCCAATCCGGCATTTCTAGCAAAACCTGAACCGGCATTTTTTTGATGAATGACACTTATACGTGGATCTTTTAACTGATATCGGTCGCATATTTCTCCAGACCCATCAGTTGACCCATCATTCACTAAAATAATTTCACTATTTTTATACGTTTGGCTTAGCGCGCATTGAATCGCTTTTTCCAATTGTTCTGCAACATTATATATAGGCATAATAATTGATATTTTCTTCATCATTTATACCCCTTTCACTTTACTGACACAATGACTTGCCTATTATAGCATAATCAATTAACTGAAACATTACAGTTTTCTAAAGTCTGTTCTCTATTTTCATTGTAAACTTTACCAAATTTCAACTTGGTTTGCGTTGACTTATTTTCGTTAAATGAGTAGACTTAGCCTTGTTGGGTAGAACTATTGAAATCAAAATTCGAAAAAAAAGAGGGATATTATGGCCATTTTAGTAACAGGCGGCGCCGGTTATATCGGCAGCCACACAACGGTAGAATTATTGAATGCTGGGCATGAAGTTGTTATCGTTGATAACTTTTCAAACAGCAAACCAGAAGTGTTAAATCGAATCAAAGAAATTACTGGAAAAGACTTCTCTTTTTATGAAGTCGATGTATTAAATAAAACCGATTTAGAAGCGGTATTCAAAATTCATGATATTGAAGCGGTTATTCATTTTGCCGGCTACAAAGCTGTAGGCGAATCGGTTAGCAAACCGCTAAAATATTACCACAATAACTTAACTAGTACCTTTGTTTTGGCTGAGTTAATGGAAACTTACAATGTTAAAAAAATGGTTTTCAGTTCTTCTGCAACAGTTTATGGGATGAACAATATTTCTCCACTAACAGAAGACTTGCCTTTAAGCACAACGAATCCATACGGTACGACTAAAATGATGATTGAACAGATCTTACAGGATGTCTATGCTTCGGATCCATCTTGGAGTATTGCTTTACTGCGTTACTTCAATCCAATCGGTGCTCATGAGAGCGGACGAATTGGAGAAGATCCTACAGGTATTCCAAATAACCTTATGCCTTACATCACACAAGTTGCTGTAGGCAAACGAGATCAATTAAGTGTGTTTGGTGGCGACTATGACACTACAGATGGTACAGGTGTACGTGACTACATCCATGTAGTGGATTTGGCTAAAGGCCATTTAAAAGCTGTTGAAAAGATTCTTTCTTCAGAAGGTATCGAAGCCTACAACCTTGGAACTGGAATTGGTTATAGTGTGTTAGACGTCGTAACGAATTTCGAAAAAGCTACTGGAAAAAAAGTTCCGTATACAATTATTGACAGACGTCCTGGCGACATCGCTACGTGCTATTCTGATGCTTCAAAAGCTGCTACAGAACTTGGCTGGAAAGCGGAACATACACTAGAAGACATGTGTCGGGATTCTTGGAAATGGCAAGAAAACAATCCAAACGGATACGAATAAAACGAAGCTCAATAAAAAAACTCATTCCTCTTTTGATGATTTATTTCATCAGAAGTAGAATGAGTTTTTTTATTTATACTATTAATATTGCTAGATGAGTTCATTTAATAAATTCAAATTTCTGGACTTTTTTCTTTATCGTCTAAATGTAGTCTTTACTTTAGCTCGAATATACCTCTCAGCACGAGAAGGAGCCGTTTCATTGATTGTACCATTTTGATAAACATCTATAGCCGCATTGATAACAGCACCTGCAGTCATTAATGCTCCAATAACTTGCAGCCAAATCAACATGATCATAAACGTTCCAATCGTTCCGTAACTTTTAGTACCAATAGCAAAATATTCAACATAAACGGCAAAAACTTGAGAAACTAACATCCAACCAATTGTTGAAAAAGCGGCTCCAGGAAGAACGCTTTTGAAAGCTATTTTTGCATGCGGTACAAAGTAATACAACAAACAAAAAATAATAAACAACACAATCATCGTAACTGGCCATCTTAAACTTTGAAATGTTTCACTAATGGTTAAAGGTATATCAATTATTGGAGTAATGTATTCCAATATCAATTGCCCAAATCCAAAAACAATCACCAATAACATAATACTAACAATCAAGAGTGTCGTTAAGATTAGCGAAAATAATCTAATGATCACAATGTTTCTTCTTGGCTCTACACCATACGCTTTATTCATGCTCACTTGCATTGCGGTCATTCCTCTACTGGCTGACCACAACGCTCCAATCACGGCAATCGATAAAATTCCTCCGCTGCTTCGTGTAAACCAACTTGTTAACACATCTTCTACTTGATCAAAAAAATAGTTTGGTACAGCATTTTCAATGTACGGCAATAATTCTGCTGCATCTAAACGGAAATAGGGCAATACATTGCCAATCACAACAATAACAGGGAAAATAGACAATAAAAAATAATAACTGATAATAGCTCCCGAATTCCAAACTTCAGCTTCTCGATATTTTTGAACCACAATACTACTGAATTTTTTTAGTGCTTTTTTCGTTTCTTTTTTCTTTAAATCTACCTTACCTATTGGACTATCTTCTGACATACTTAGACTCCTTTTTCGAAACTAACCATCATTATACCTATTTATATTAAAAAAATAAAATACTTATTTTTATAGAAATAAGTATTTTATAGAATAAACCGTTTTATAAATGGCAGTTGAGCCATTGCCTTAACACAAACGTAACTGATACAAAAAATCAAAAGAGTCAAAAGAGGTATGGATAAAATTGGAGTAGTAAATAATGTCGTTACTCCTGTCTTCCATATAAGGAAAATAATCAACACATGGATCAAATAAATTCCAAAGGAATAAGTTGACAGTTCTGAAAGGACACGTTTAAATTGCGTTTTAACATTCTTTGGGTTCAATCTTTCTTTTGCCAATAAAAAAGCTGCAATACTCATGAAAAATACATTCGGTGTTAAGTACTCGTAGGGAATGTCATAATGTTTTCCTTGTTTAAGCGACTCACTACTTGTAATGATAATAGTAATCATTAAACCGGCCAAACCCAATAGATAAATTCCTGTTTTCAGCCATTTTTTCAAATCGTAATGAGCCAGATAATAACCAGCAAAAAAGTAGCCCACGTAACCAAAGGTAATATCTAAGTTAATGCCTCTTTCCGCGAAAGTTACGGTAGAGCTGACTGGAAACTCATGATAAGACGGAAGAATAAAACCTATATAAAAGCAGAATACAATCACATATAAAATAATTTTCTTGTCCTCAGCGATTTTTCTGAGAAAAGGAATCATCACATAGATTTCAATCATTCGAAAAAGAAACCACAAATGGAAATGCCCTTCTTTGAATGCTTCAACCATTATACTCCATACTTCTGAATTGAATGTCCGGTATTCGTTCCATGTAAAAATTAGAGAATATAGAGCTGACCAAAAAATAAAAGCCGTTACTAGACGAAAGACATTTTTTTATAGAATTTTTTAATTGAGAACGTTCTTTTCGGATCTAAAAAAAATATCCCGCTCATCATAAAAAATAGTGGTACACTCATCCGAGCAAAACTATCGTATACATTCAGCATTTGCCACTGATACGAGTCGATGGCATATAAGTCAAAATCACGTGAGATGATATGGATGGTAATCACTAAAAAAATAGCTGCTACCCGAAGAATATCAGCATAAAGAATTCTTTCTTTCATAGTTACAGCTCCTTCTTGTTATTTCAGACTACAGTATACCAACAATGCAAAAAAACTGAAAACAACTGAACTTTCACAGCATGTTGGCTGACTCTCCTTTAAATGTAGAGTAAATAGATAGATGGTTAATTAGTGCGATTGGTGTGGTAGTGACTTGGTTTGGTTCGGTCAACTCAAATCTGGATTTCTGTTTGAGTTGGTCTAACTAGCCTCTGTTTCGTCCTACTCAAATTTGTTTTCTGTTTACGTTGGGCTAACTAGCCCCCTGTTCGTCCTACTCAGATCCTTTTCCCATTTGAGTTAGGCTAACTAGCCTCTGTTTTGCCTACTCAAATATGTTTTCTGTTTGGGTTGGCGAAACAGAGGCTCCATTCGACAAAATCAGATGAAAAAAAGTCCTAAACAAACTTCATCAGAAGCTCGTTTAGGACTTTTTTATTTAATCTTTTTGCAAGGTTAAAATTCTAGGGCCATCTTTAGTAATGGCTAATGTGTGTTCGAATTGGCAACTAATGCCGCCGTCTTTTGTACGAGCTGTCCAACCGTTATCATCCATTTTAGATTTCCAGGTTCCTGTGTTTACCATTGGTTCAATCGTGATAACCATACCTTCTTTTAAGCGAAGACCCTTGCCAGCTTCTCCATAATGTGGAACTGACGGTGCTTCATGCATCGTTGGTCCAATACCATGTCCAATAAATTCACGAACAACTGAGAAACCTTCTCCTTCAACATACGTTTGGATTGCATGACCAATATCTCCAATACGGTTTCCAACTTGTGCTTGCTCGATTCCTAAATAAAGAGCTTTTTTAGTGACTTCCATTAACTTCTCAGTTTCAGGAGTCCCTTCACCAACAATATAGCTCCAACAAGAATCGGACATTGCGCCTTTTAAATTAACAACTGTATCGACTTTAATCAAATCGCCGTTCTTTAAAACTTCATTTTTTGAAGGGAATCCATGACAGATTTCATCATTGACGCTGACGCAAGTTGCATATTCATATCCTTCAAAACCGATTTGCTCGGCAATTCCACCATGTTCTTCAATATAGCTTTGCATAAATTCATTGATTTCCCAACTTGTAATACCAGGTTTAATGATTTCTCTTAAGGCAATATGTGCATTTGCCAATAATGTTCCTGATTCATCCATTGCATCAATTTCACGTTGTGATTTTAGTGTGATCAATTTTGTTCCTCTTTTCTATTTAGTCTTACGCCTTTTCACTCTTCTTTTCTATTATAAGCTTTATTCCTAAATTTGTGAACCATTCTTCCCATTGATTAAGATGTATGCCCTTTTTCTCATAATTTATTGAAATAATCTGTTCTATTATGTCTTTTTCACCATTTAAAAGGCTTTCTATTTAAATTATTCTTACTTTAGGGTTATTTTTGTCCCTTTTTCCGTTATACTCTACTAGAGAACAATTAATGAGAGCGAGTGGTTTTTTAATGAATAAAAAAACGAATTATACCCCTAAAAAAAATACTAACAATCAACTGTATACCGTGACGGAACCAATGGAATTATTGCCTTTTTTGTTAAGCGTAATGACACATACTAGCCGTAATTCGGTGAAATCTATTTTAACAAGAGGTCAAGTAACTGTCGATGAAAAAATGACCAAAAAACACAATTTTCCGTTACTTCCTGGTCAAGTTGTCGCGATTCAATCCAATAAAGCAGCGATCAAAGAGACCGCTTTGATTGGAATGACGATTCTTTATGAAGATGATGCCATTATTGTTATCGATAAAGAAGCGGGTTTATTATCGATTGCAGCTAAATTTGCTCAAGAATTGACTGCCCATCGCCAATTGATCAATTATGTTAAACAAGAAAATCAAAACAACCGTATTTACGTCGTTCACCGTTTAGACCGTGATACTTCTGGTGTAATGGTTTTTGCAAAAACCGAAAAAATCAAACAAGACATGCAAGAAAATTGGAAAGAGATTGTCAAAGAACGTATCTATACGGCTCTAGTTGAAGGTGTAGTCCGTGAAGATGAAGGCACCATTAAGACTTGGTTAACAGAAAGCAAAGCAATGAAAGTCCATTCAGCTACTTATGATAATGGTGGGAAATTGGCTATTACTCATTACAAAAAAATACGCAATAACGAAGACTTCACTTTACTAGAAGCTCGTTTAGAAACCGGACGTAAAAACCAAATTCGGGTTCACATGGAAACGCTTGGTCATCCTGTTGCTGGGGATAAAAAATATGGGGCGACTTCTAATCCATTAAAACGATTAGGTTTGCACGCAACTACTTTAGCGTTGATACACCCTACCACCGGAGAATTAGTGCGGTTCCATTCAAAAGTACCTAAGGCATTCTTGATGCACTCAAAATAAACGCGATTTAAGAAAAATTTTCTATTTGGAGAAAAAAAGAGAAAGCTTTGCTTTATCTCTCCTCCAGTTCAATGGTATGATAAATAAATAGTTAGATTAGTAAAAGGGTTTAAGGGTGGTTGGCTTATGGAGCATGAAAAAGTATCGGTATTAGGAGTGGCTTTTGACAATAAGACAAAAGAAACATTCCTTGAAGAATTAATGGAGCGGATTGATCACAACCAAAAATCTTTTGTGGTTACAGCCAATCCAGAAATTGTCATGTATGCAAAAAAAGATTCCTCTTATATGTCGCTTATCAAAGAAGCTGACTACGTTATTGCTGACGGGATTGGCATCATAAAAGGATCTAAAATATTAGGAACGCCGATTGTTGAACGGGTTGCAGGCTATGATTTAATGTTAGCTTTACTTGAAGAAGCAAATAAAAAAGGCAGCCGTGTTTATTTATTAGGTGCAAAAGAAGACGTTTTGCAAAGTACGGTTAAAAAAGTTAAAGAACGTTATTCTTCGATCAATCTTGTTGGATCAAGAAATGGTTACTTTGATTTTTCGGATGTTTCAGTGATTGAATCCGTTCAAGCGACACAACCCGACATGGTCTTTGTTGCTATCGGTTATCCAAGACAAGAACAATGGATTCACCAGTACCTTAAAACTGCTTCAAAAGGATTGTTAATGGGTGTAGGCGGCAGTTTTGATGTTCTTTCTGGAAAGTCAAAACGGGCACCAAAAATCTTTATCCAGTTAAATAGCGAATGGTTGTATCGTTTGATCAAGCAGCCTTTCCGCTTAAAACGAATGATGGCATTGCCTCAATTCTTAAAAGAAGTAAAAAACGAAAAAAAGCAAGTCCACAAAAAATAATCTAAAGAAGCTGAACAGTTTTTTTCGTTCAGCTTTTTTCACAGATTTCAATTTATAAAAATCAACGATAAATGAGGTTAGTTCGTTATGAAAGTGTTACACATCAATGCAGGTTTAGAAGATGGCGGTGGAAAAAATCATATCCTCTCCTTACTCTCACAATTTGACCCAACAATAGCCGAGTTGCTCGTCTTAGAAGACGGTATTATTGCGGATGAAGCTCAAAAATTAGGCATCACGGTACATGTTCTTAAACAGCGGTCGCGTTACGATCTCTCTATTTTAAAACGGTTGACGCAGTTTATTAATAACCATTCTTTTGATATCGTTCATACACATGGTGCACGTGCAAATTTTATCTTCTCAACGATTCGTAAAAAAGTTGCTGCTCGTTGGCTCATCACTGTTCATAGCGACCCTACACTTGATTTTATGAACCGAGGCATAAAAGGAACTTTGTTTACCAAATTTAATCTGGCTAGTTTAAAAAAAGCGGACCACTTAATTGTCGTCACAAATAGCCTGATGCACCCGTTGCTTAAATTAGGCATCAGCCAGAAAAAAATGACCATTATCTATAACGGCCTCCAATTTGAACCGCATACACCTAAACCGTCTATAAAAAACACGGTATTTACCTTAACTTGCATTGCTCGTTTGCATCCAATAAAAGGGCATGCTCTTTTATTGGACAGTCTACATGCTGCTCGTTTTACTAATTTCACCTTAAATTTAGTTGGCGATGGAGAACTAAAAGCTTCTCTTGAAAAAAAAATCCAACAACTAAATATGCAAGAGCAGGTAAATTTCTTAGGTTTTTAA
>NZ_ABHH01000012.1:0-76048 GCF_000171855.1 Carnobacterium sp. AT7
AACTTAATACTACTACCATCTAATGAATTTATTTAAGGGTATACAAATTAATGAGAATTTAACCATACATGCCCTTTTTCTTGAGCTTCTTCTTCAGTAAATTCATCCATATTTTTAAACATAGCATCCCATAATTTATCAGCTTGATCTTTATCTAATTTAAGATCTTTGCAAGCCAATAACATATAACCTAAAGCTTGTTTATTAGTCATTCATATCATCCTTTCTTGGACTTTTTAAATACATTGCTTCCACAGTATAACTTTTAAAATTAATTTCCTCAATTGTTTAAAGAGTAGTTAACTATTTAAATTTAATAGTCTTATTCGCATTAACATAACTTGAAAACATCTTTAATAATTCTTCTGTTTCTTCAACTGATAAATGTTCACATTCAAAATAATTTTCTAGTAAAGCGCCTTTTTGAATGAGTCTTTTCGTTCGTTCTTTTCGTTTCTTTTGAGAGTCTAATTGAATGGATCGTTCGACTCGATTGATTTCTTGTTGCAGCTGTTTAAAGTGATTACTCATAAGTTTAACCTACTGTAGGTGATTCAACTGAATTAATAGAGTTTAAAGATTGGTCTTCATTCATTAAATCATAGCTATCTTTTAAATTATCTACGAATTCTTTTATTTCATTTTTTGTTAAGGATTCGTAGTCTAATCCAAATTGGTTAATCAATTCTTTTCCTAAAGTATTTTCAATTTTTTCTTTTTCCTCTAATAGCTCTTTTTTTAATTTTTCTATTTGTTCTAATTTTTTTGAAATGTTTGCCATGATATTTTTCCTCCCTTAATGTTTAAATTACTATACAAAATAGTATGACAGAAAGATAAATAATTGTAAAAGAAAAAGCAAGATGGTAAAATAGTCCCTGTAAAGGGCGCACTTATACTCCAATATTTTACTACGTAAAATTTGGAGTTGTGCTCATAGAAATAAATTTTTATTTTGCTCACTTATCATTCCCTTAAAAAATTCCGTGTGATAAAATTTGCTCTCGCTCATGTTAAGTAAATAAAACCAGAAAGGAGATGAGACCATGGCTATTTATCATTTGTCTGCAAAAATCATTTCTAGAAGTAAAGGTCAATCGGCCATTTCAAGTACAGCTTATCGTTCAGGTGATAAATTGTATAGCGAGCGGTATAACGAAACAAAATTTTACCGTCGAGATATCCAGCCTGTTACGTTTATATTGAAGCCTACTCATGCTCCTGACTGGTGCTTAAATCGAGAACGATTATGGAACGAAGTTGAAAATTATGAAAAATCAAAGAATGCGCAACTTTCTAGAGAATTTAATATTGCATTGCCTGTGGAATTATCGGTTTTCGAACAAGAAAAATTAACGTTAGACTATTGTCAGAAAAACTTTGTCGACCTTGGAATGGTGGCGGATATTTCTATTCATAGAGATGATGAAATGAACCCTCATTTTCACGTAATGTTGACGATTCGCCCTTTCGATGAAAATGGCAATTGGGACGTAAAATCGCGTAAAATTTATATTAATGATGAAGAAGGTAATCCGCTCTATACAAAAAGTGGCTACCGTCAAAATAGAAAAGCAAATGTAACGGACTGGGATTCGAAGGAACGGATGCAAAAATGGAGAGAAAATTGGGCCACCATGGCTAATCATTCTTTAAAAGAAAATGGGATTGATCAAACAATCTCAGAAAAATCTTACGCAGATCTAGGAGAAGAAAAGCAGCCGACCATACATGAAGGATTTGTTGCGAGAGAGATGGAAGCCAAAGGAAAAAATAGCGATCGTATTCAAATCAATAAAGAAATTAAAGAGTCTAATGCAAAGGCAGCCATTGTTTATACGTTAAAAAAAGACGCTGATGAAGTAAAAGAGACTGAAACGATTGTTCGTTCTCTTAGTCCAACAGAAAAGAAAGAAATCACTCGTTTATCAAAAGAATTAAAGACGTATATCTCATTTGATCAGATCGAAGACAAGAAACGAATGCTGAACAATTGGTCGAATTCTGCTAGGGTAAACCATCTCTTTAAAGAAGACACAAAGACATTGAATTTGATTGAGTCTCAAATGGAATTAGTAGAGAAAGCAGATCGCCTCATTTTAAAAGAATCTGAGCGATTACTTGAACACTATTATCCAACCATAGATCAAAAGAACTTATCTGATTATCAGGTGAAAACTTTAGCGAATCGAACGGTGAAAGAGGACCGCGTGATTGAACCAGAAGAAGTAGAAAAATTACTTGAGCACTCGAGCCAACAAGAACTGTATCATGAAGTATCAAAGGTTGTTAAACGTCCTTATGATTCCTATTCAGTCTATGAAGAAAAAAATAAGCTATTGAATCAAACGGTAGTATCCATTGTAGAAAAATACCAAGTGGATTTCAAAGATGTAAAAACAGTAGAAAATCTTCCGGATACTGTTTACACGACATTAAAAAATAGTATCAAAGAGCAAGAAAGAAATAAGATTGCTATGAAAGTGATTCAAAACTATTATGATGACAAAATTACGCGTTATTTCCCTTCTTTAGAACTGGATGATAAAGATATTCCAACTAAAGAACTCTTTTCTAAAGCCATTGATTATTATGGAGATCAATTAACAGCTGAAAATTTAATTCGTTTAAAAGAAAGACCGCTGATTAAATTTACACTAGAAGAACAGCAAAGCGCAGTCACTTACTTTAAAGACTATGGGAATGCAAGAAACCTAAACAACGATGAATCTATAGACGTTTCTTCTTTAATTATGAATGAGGAATTGAAGACTATCCTAATAGAAAGACCAGATTTGCACGATTTATTGCTCAATGAGTGTATCGAAACGGGAGTACTGAGTGTAGAGCAAGCTGATACATTAAAAGAACAAAAAACGAGTGAATTTTCTTTTTCTCAACAAAAATCTATGCCCTCCAGCCAATTGTTGAACTATTTATTTAGACCTCAACAGTTAGATCAAATTCTGGCTTCATTAGATTACGAAGAAAGAGAAAAATTACGTGCGCTAGAAAAAGAACTGAAGAAAAAGAAACCTAAACGTTCTTTTAAAGGACCAAAGCGTTGAATTAAAAGAATAAGGCAAAAATAGAGTACCTACACAAGGTAGATACTCTATTCAATAGAATTATTTATTGGAGGATTAGTGTACACAAGGGTTAACAAATGATGTAAAGCGTCACATGCCTCGTCAAAACTTAAGTTATTCGTATAATCCGTCTTATTTTGATAATTAGACCAGATTTGTCTCATTTCTTCATTGTTTCGTATAAACTCCAACGTTTTTATATAATCTCGCATAATATTAGGTGTATTTCTTTTGTTACAAGTGGCGGTTAGGGCTTTTCTTAATAAATCATAGTTAATTCGAATAGGTTCTAATTTACTTAACATATAGACATCATAGAAATCTCTAGCTCGGGTATTAAACACACCACGATAGTAAATCGTTTGGATTTTTTCTGCTAAAATTGTTTCTATAGGGTAAGAAAGGATAGAAATTTCTTCTTCCTCAAACATTAATTTATGTTTATAGTGAATTTCTTTTGGAATAATGATGTCACCGGTTGTAATGTCTACTTTTATCGGAATAGCCATTGTTTGCAAATTAGCAACTATTGCTATTCTGAAACCTGGATAGTCATCTTCTTCACGAATTTCTTCGATATTTTTGAACTTGAATTGAATGTGATCGCCTATATCTAAAGCACACAGATCTAAGAATATCGTTTTTAGCATATCGGATGAAACATTTGTACCGGTAATAGTTGTATCAATGTCCATAGTGGTACGTTTGTCTACGCCAATAAGAGAGCCAATCAAAAAACCACCTTTTAAAATAAAGGAATGCCTATATTTTGATTTGCTAATTCTGACTAACATGCGTTCCAACATATAATTTCTCATAAGCATTTGTGCGTCTATTTGTTCTTTTTGAGCTTTATTTTTGATCTTAGTCTTCAACTGAATTGGGGTTTTTATACTAACACCTCCATATACTTTCTTAAGTCACGATCTACTTTAAATAGTTGTGCGTATTGCATTAATTTGATGAGATCTTTCTCTGCTGTTGTTAAATAACGTTTAAGGGCATTAATTTGAACATCTTTATCTGTTCGATTGCTTTTTGAAAAGATGTCACAAATGGTTCTTTCCCTATCATAGACACGAATTGAGTTTCCATGTGGACTTTTCATAGTCATTAATCCAATTAAATAAGTGTCTTTTCTACTATGCTTAGCTAAGATATTATTTTCCTTTAAAGAAGGATTATTGTATCCCCTTGGAAAGGTCATATGGTAATCGAAAGGGGTCACATCAGTTAAATCAAGAAGATAAAGAGCTGTTTCATGAGAATAAATGCCTTTTTTAAATCTTTTTTGCAAAATATAGTATTCATCAGGAAACTGATCAATCGCAACGTAAGAACCTGGACCAACTTTTTCTAAACCATTTTCTTGGAACAATTTGAGTACATATTCTTTATGAATACCAGCCTTTTCAGCGTCTTGAAAGGTGATGGTTCCATGTAGTTCTTCTATCAATTGCAATAATAATTTCGTTTTTGAACGTTCTTCTTTGTCTTTTATTTGATTCATAAACTCACCTCTTTTGACGATTATACTACAATTATATCCTTTTGTAGTATAATCGTCAAATTAAGGAGTTTTAAATAAAATTTATCAATAAAAATTCTTTTTTCAATGGTATACTAACGAAAATACGACCATTTAGAAAAGAGGTCTACTAATGAAAATTGGTTTGTTGCTGACCCATGAGATTTATCAAGAACTAGAGAGACGCGGTCATTATCTAGGAATTTCCAAGACTTCTACTGTATTATTGCATTTAGTCCTCTATGCGAATCAATTTAAAGAGGTAACCAAAGAAGAACTAGAAAGTGAATTAGAAAAGATTGAGGTAAGTCATCAGCAATTACAAGTCGAAATAAGTGACTTTATCCTTTTGAAGTATGACAATAGAAAAATGTATCTTTTAACCGTCAGAAAGTATTTATCCGCTTATTTAAGTTATGTTGTCCATCATACTAATTGGAAAAGTGAAGAAAAATCAGTTTTTAAAGCAGTCTCCACAACTTGTCTGTCACAAGAAACAGTCAATCAATTAGCTTTATTTAAAGAGCAAACGGGAATCCCGAATACAGCTCTTTTAAATTATGCTTTTACTTTAGACTATAGTGCACCTTCTACTGAATGGGTTAGTAAGGAAAGTAATCGCGTTCAGCAAGGGATACAACTGACTAAATCGAGTTCTAAAAGGATTCAAGAACTATCAGATGAAACAGGTTATCCTAGCAATATCGTGCTTGAACAGCAATTAATAAAATTATTAGAGAATATAGTTAAATGAATGAGCAGAAGATTAGAAAAATTGATGTATGAAAGTTATCATATAAAGATAGATGAAAAAATCTATTTTTATATAATAACTTTTTTTGTTTTTTATGGAGGGAGGAAAAGGTATTTATATTGAAAAATGGTCTGGTATGAAAGAGAATTCTTCTATTTTACACAATCGACAAAAGGGAGTGATCCTAGACAAACAGTCCGTAACTCTTAGTCATTCAAAGAAAGAAGAACTGTTGAGAGAACAAGGAAAACCACTGGAAGCACTCAGAAAAGAAATCATTAAAAAGGAACTTTCACCAAATGTTGAGACGCGTTCTTATCTATTTGAACGATTTTTACAGCAGAATGGAAAGCCAGAACTTGTTGAAGAAGCAAGAACAGTAAAGATAGAAGAGTATTCGACTAAACCTAATCAAATCATGAGTGAACTTTCCTTTATTGGGGTGAGTCTTGCAGAAGGTTTTTTAGATTTTTACGGGATCCAACTAAGTCATGTAGTTGAAAAATATGAAAAAAGGCTACATATTATTGAGCTTGAGTCAGTAGATCAACGTGAAAGTGGATTTTATATTGGGAAATTTACAGAAGGAAATCTGGCTATTGTTTCTCCACGTTTAGATTCCGAAGAACAAGCACAAGAAACCTTATCCGCATTTTTAACTACGAAACAAAAAAGACAAAAGGACTACTCCAAAATGGGATTAGAGCAAGAACCAACCGGAAAAGACTAAAGTGAAAGAAGGGTTTTTATGTTGAAGAAAAGAAAATCAAAAATCATTTCGGCCATTGTGGCAACAGGATTAACGGTGATGAGTCATCCAGCTATTGTTTATGGTGCATCGGCTGGACAAGTAGAAGCTAAATTGCAAAATGCTGGTAACATTGTACAAGGCATTTTAACAGGATTAGTGGTGCTAGTAGGGACAGTCGTTGGATTATTCATTATTATCAAACGGATGCCTGCAGCGGACAATCCACATGAAAAAAACGAAGTTTATCAAGCTGTTGGTCGGGTAGCTGGCTTAGTTGCTTTAGCTGCAGCCATTATTTGGTTATTGCCATGGGTTTATGGTTTATTTGTATAGAAAAGAAGGGATTTAAATGGCTAAAAAAGGGAAGAAATTTATTTTTCCAGATAACGTCAATTCAACTTATGGGGCTTTTCTAGGTCTGTCACTAAAGGAGCTGGCGACTTATGTCTTGCCCATAATTTTCTTTGGATTAATATTGCTGGCTATTCCGCCCTATAATCTATGGTTATTGGGTTTGAAGCTGATCATTATCCTAATATTGTTAACCCTAGCATTTGCACTGATTAGTGCAAAACCTGTTAAGCACCGTCAAAACATTACTATGCAGGATTATTTAACGCATAAAAAAAGTTATCGCTTTAGACAAAAGCGATTTTATATAAAAAAACGAAAACCAATGGAATAGGAGGGTGAAACGTGTTTCCTTTCAAAACGAACCAACGTAAAGAACCCTTAGATGATTACATCTTTCGCTATGAACCAAAAGAATTGGACACAGGGAAGCAAACGTTACAGGATATGTCGTTAATTCAGGCACAATATCAAGATTTTTTTATTACAAAAACAGGCTATCTCGTCGCTTTGATTGAAGGTTCCGGGGTTAACCTGGATTTACTAAATGAAATTGAACAAGAGGACGTTTTTGACGAATTCAATGCTTTTTTAATGTCGACTATTGGTGAAGGCGATACAGGAGAAGTGCAACAGTATTTAGATATGACGACTCCAGTCGCTTTTGACGAGTATGTGTTGTATTGGAAGAAACGCTATTTAAAAGTAAAAGAAGAAAATCCTATCAATCAAGCTAAGATTACCTTAATCGCAAGCTATGTGGATTACTATCAAAACTTACAATTGACGAACCAAATGAGCACAAAAAAACATTTAATCGTAATCCGACAAAAAATAAAGGATAAAAAACAGACTAGCCTTGAATTGGCTGCCACTAATCTTCATGAAAAAGTAACCCAATTTATCAAAACATTGGAGAATAGCCTAGAAAACTACGATATGGAAGCCAGGCAATTATCCTCTATGGAATGTCGGAAAACCCTGAAACACCTCATGAATTTTTCCAATCATTAAGGCTTCCAGAAGGGAGGGGAAACGTGTGTATTTTGGAAAGAAACGCACCAAAGAAGAAAGGAATCAATCACCAGTCAAAAAAGTAGAAACGGAAAGTTCATTGGATTCCTTTTTAGATAAGAGCAGTTTAGATGTGGTCTATCCGTTTTCTTGGGAGGAATTTCCTGATTATATTGAAAGTGGCGATAATTTTATTCGCGTCATAGCCATTGTGGATTACCCTAAAGTTCAATATGGCAATTGGTTATCCGAACTCAAGCGAAAAAAAGGGAATATCACAATTTCTCAATTCTTACAGTCGTCGAGTTCAACAAAAATGATACACCACTACAACGAAACGATTAAGAATAAGGAAGCAGAACTATTAAAGATTTACGATCCATTAAAACGAAAACGTTTAGAGCAACAAATTGAAACCGCAAATCGGCAATTGGATAAATACTTACAAAGCAACTCCAGTTTCATTTATCAATACACGTACATTTACTTAAATGCTTCAACGTTAGAAGTCTTGAATGACTTGACTGAAAATATCACTAAAACGCTTATTAAATTACAAATGAAATCTATGATACCAGTAAAAGGGATGTATCAAGCTTTTTGGAGTGCCCTTCCCATTGGCGAAAATTTATTAGGGGATTATACGTATAAAGAATCGAATACAGAAGTAGCGTCTAGTATGTTTCCTTTTGACGACGCTGAGATTCTTCATTTATCACCCAGGAGCGACGTTGAAGGCATTAACAAAGACACAAACAGTCTCATTGCTATCGATTACTTAGATCGTAAAAATACACTGAATCAAAACATGGTCGTTATTGGAACCAGTGGAGTCGGAAAAACGACCTACATGATTCAAAAAATATTACGGTATGTTGCTCGAGACATTAAAGTTTTTATTATTGATCCTGAGAATGAATATTCGCAAATAGTGGAACACTTAGGTGGGACAGTCGTTCATTTATCGTCAAATGCGCAAACTAAAATCAATCCTTTAGAAATCTTCTCAGAAGAAATCAGCGAGAATAGTGAAACTTTAACGATTGATTTAGAGTTGTTAGTGAAAGATAAGATTCAACGGGTAAAAGGCTTTTTTCAAGTCTTAAAACCGGATATTACTCAAGTAGAGCAAGCTGTATTGGACTCTGTTTTACGCAATACATATCTGAATGCCGGTATTTTTAAGTATTCCAGTATTTCGGAAATTAAATCGGAACAATACCCTACCTTAGAGAATGTCTTTAATGAAATTGAAAAATTAAAACAAAACGATCAAGACCGCTTTAAGGTATTAAAAGATTTTTATTACATTTTAGAAAGTTATGTTCATGGTTCAACGACGCTTTTCAATGGCCATACAAATATAAATATTAATGCCAACTTGTTGTCGTTTGATTTGAAAGCTCTACAAAATGAAGCAGATGTCCAAGCAGCTGCTTATCTCAATACATTTAGTTTCTTATGGGACGAGATCACTAAAAATAGGACTGAAAACATTAAACTAGTGGTCGACGAATTTCATTTTTTAACTCAAAATCCAGAAGCTGCACAATTTTTTTATCAAGCGTATAAACGGTTCAGGAAGTACAACGCAGGAGCGATTGCCGGAACCCAACAGATTCAAGATGTCCTTGAAGGGACTATGAGTGACAGAAAAAATGTTGGAGAGGCCATTATCGGAAACAGTTACACTAAAGTCTTTTTTGGATTAGATGACAAAGGTGTGGAAGATTTGACCGATAAACTGCATATGAATTTCAGTGAGAAAGAAAAGAAATTATTGTCGCGTAGAAAACAAGGAGAAGCGTTAATCATACATGGGTCGCAACGTGCATTTATGAAGGTCGAGCTCACAGAAGAAGAATTACGGTTAAAGGATCCAGAACGGTACGAAGAACACTATGGAGAACCTGCAATGGAAGTACCCAACTATGAAGAACGCATACAGATGATACCTAGTGAGTTGGTAGAAGCTAAAAACTTTCTATATGACTAGCAAGGAGGGATAAGATGCTAGGATGGCAAGACTTTAAGGTGATGAACTTTGAATTTGGAAGTATCAAATTATTTAAAGAAAAAATCGTGTATGAAATTTCAAAAAAACTCTGCTCCTATGAGCAAATCGAAGATATAGAACGTCTGGAAAAACAAAATGATGTTCATTTTTTTAATTTAATTCAAGTAGAGGAAGATGACCATACCTTATACCTTCATTATGAACGATTAGAAAGCATGAGATCACTTACTATGATAAAAAAAGAAGAATACTCCGTTAAGTTATCGATTGCCCAAACACTATTGAGAGAGAACATTTTACAACAAATGCCTAACTTTGTGAGTATTCATCCGGCCACAATTTTTTATTATCCAATGCAAACGGTGAAATATACTTATTTGGCTACAAATGTCTTGCCTCAAGAACATAAGTATTCCAATCTTGACCGGTATAAAGCATTAGTTCTAGCTATTTTGACTAACTTTAGCTATGAAACGTGTTTAGGAGAAAAAGAAGAAGTCTTAAAGCGTGGGAATGAATTGGTTAAAGCTATTTTTCAGGCTAGTACCAGGCAAGAGATGTTGCTGATTGTTGAAGAAGCGTATGATTTTGTGACCTATGATTACATTCAACATAACTCAACCAATAAAGAAAAATTGAAGAAACGCACTCTTTATGCTTTAGCTGCGAGTGTTCTCTTCTCTTTGACTGCAGTAGGAATGACAAAGCAACACGCTAATGCCCAGCAAGAACAAATTGTTCAGGCAATGGAACAAGACATGGAACAAAAAAACTATTCACTAGAAGCTAATCAACAGATTGTTAATGGAGACTATGAAAAAGCGGCTATCGCTATGGAAAAAGCTGGAGAATCTAAAGAGGACATTGCCACTATGTACTTTGAAAATAACCAATTCCAACAAGCCATAGATACAGATGTGTCATTTCTGGAGACGGTTATTGCCCATTACTACGACAACGATCAAAGCGAAACGATTCTTGATTTAACGCTGACAGGAGTTGCAGAAGAGCACTCCACTAAATTAGAAACTGAAAAGGCTATTGTGGCCTATGATACTGCAGCAATGTCCTCTGCTCTGCCTTTTCTAGAAGATGAAGAAACAGCAGTCAGAATGGGATTAGCTTATCTAACCAATGATGATGTGACCAGTGCACAAAAAGTACTAGAAAAATTTCCGTCAGCTTCTTTAGAAAACAAGATTAAACTTAAGCAAGCAGATAATGAATTGGCAAAAGCAGAAGAAGAGTTAAAAGCCATTAAAGAAGATGATGAGAAAAAGGACGAAAAACAGCAGATTCAGAAGGATAAAATCATAACATTGACGAAAGAAATCGAGACACTACAAAACAACGAGTAAAGTTGGTGAGGATACAAATGAAGCCACTAACGTTTTATGTTAAAAGTAAAATCGGAAAAGTTCTTGGTTGGTCTGCGTTAGGGCTATTCCTCTTAATTATTATATTAGTTACCGCGTTTTCCAGTTATTTTACTGGAACTAATGAGAGCGAATTAGCTTCTATACCTGAATCGGTTCTAAAATGGAAACCCATCATGGAAGAGGAACTAGCCAAATATGGGATGGAAGATTATATACAGATTGTATTGGCCATTACAGCTACTGAGTCAGATGGTTCTCAGTTAGATATCATGCAGTCGAGTGAAGCCATTGGTTTAGCACCTAATGCTATTCAAGATCCCGTTTACAGTATTCAGATAGGAATTAAGCACTTTAAAGATGTGATCGATCAAATGAATCAAATAGGAGTGGACTTAAACACGGCTATCCAGAGCTATAATTTTGGTAGTGGTTATTTAACATATATTGCAGATAACGGCGGTGTTCACACAACTGAATTGGCAGAAGTGTATTCTAAAGAAGTTGTCGCACCTTCTTTAGGCAATACATCCGGTCAAACGTATCCGTACTCATCCCCGGTGGCTGATGAAAATGGCAATTACTTATACACGAATGGTGGTAATTTTTATTATGCCGATTTAGTGCAGCAAGCTTTAACCGATGGAGTGACGGGTAATGGGGTACTAGCCTTTCCAGTTGAAGATCGAACCATTACGTCTACTTTTGGGTTTCGAGTCCACCCTATAACGGGAGAAAACAAACTGCATGGCGGTGTTGATTTTGCGCCTGTGAGCGGTGGTAATCCACCTGTTTTTGCGGCATTGAAGGGGAAAGTTACTCAAGCAACTTACTCCAGCAGTTGGGGGAATTACGTGAAACTAACGAATGGAAATGGAATAGAGACGCTCTACGCTCATTTAAAAGAGGTTACCGTTCTGCCTGGTCAACAAATTGAAACAGGCGAAACCATTGGTTATATGGGTACTTCTGGATCTTCTACTGGTGTACATTTGCATTTTGAGGTCTATCAAAACAATAATCGAATCGATCCGGCACCCTTGTTGGGATTGTAATGAATGATGTAAAGATTGAGGGTATAGAGATGAAAAAATTACTACTAATGGTTACCGGAAGCGTAACGGTACTTATTTTGATTGTATCGCTGTTTAGTTTAAACCAAACAAATCAAACACTAGAAAGTAAGCTCTCAAAAGCAGAAGAAGAATTAAAAACGATGGACCAGCTAATCAAGCAAGACACTAAGTTCACTGACACTGTAGCGAATCAAAAGAAACTGACCGTGATTGAAGAGGGATTACGTACTTATTTAGACTACGATAACGATACTTATCTTACTCGTTTCGACCACTTAAAAAACAAGGCTACAGATGAAACCATTCAACGCCTAAAAGAACTTTCTTCTACAGATCCGCCTTTTTTAGATGTAAAGAATCAGTTAACGGAACTGATTATCTATCTTCATCCGACGGATCAACTGATTTTTCTGGTTCAATTAACCACTGAATACTCATTGGATCATGAAGTGGTTTCTACTTTGCCGCAATTGTATCAAGTTACCCTCATTGAAACTGATGGGGAGTATAAGATTAGCCAATTAACAAATCTAGGTTTGACAGCAACCAACTAAATCCGTTAAGGGAGGGATTCGGTGAACAATTTTTTTAACAAAGTAAAAAAGAAACTTGTTTGGTTTCTCGTTAGTTTTATCCTTTCGGTGTGTTGCTTGGTAGTGTTGACTCAATTGATACTGACCTTATCCGAGTTTAAATTGTCTTTAACGACCACTATCTTACTCGAAACAGTAAAAGAGACACTTCTTCATCCTTTTCAAACAATCCAAACGTTGATCGAAACAAACAATCCATTATTTCTAATGGGAACCATTGGTCTCTTCCTTTATTGTGCCTTTGTTCAAATCAAATTAGCGTCTAAAGAAAAGAAAGAGGGATGGGAAGCCGATGAACGAAACCAATACCATGGTTCAGCACGCTGGGCACGCGAAAAAGAAATTTTTGACGGTAAAAATTACCTGGCACAATCTAAACAAGAGATACTGAAAAACTTTACCGCTTCGCTTGATCAACCAACTGAAGGGGAGGGAAACAAATGACAGGAACCATTTTAGGTATTTTAAATAATAAGGTCATTATTCAACCCACTGAATCGAAACCCAATCGAAATATAATGGTGATGGGAGGACCAGGGTCTTTTAAAACCCAAAGTTTTGTGATTACAAATGTCTATAATGAAACGGAAAATAGCATCGTTGTGACGGATCCCAAAGGAGAAGTGTATGAACAAACAGCTGCCGTTAAACAGCAGCAAGGCTATGACGTCCGGGTCCTGAATTTTGCAAATATGATGGCTTCTGACCGACACAATCCTATTGATTACGTCAAAAAAGACATTCATGCCACCACAGTGGCGACTAAAATTGTGGACAGTGCTAACAAAGACAGTAAAAGAGACGTTTGGTATTACTCACAACGAGCACTGTTAAAGGCTCTTATTTTGTTCGTGAAGTATGAATTGCCTCCTGAAAGACGAAATATGGAGGGCATCTTAGACTTTTTACAAGAGTTCGACCCTGAATCAGATGAGGATGGCGAAAGTGGCTTAGATGAAGAGTTTTTAAAACTTGAACGCAAGCACCCAGCTAGACGAGCGTATGAATTAGGCTATAAAAAAGCCAAAGGAGACATGCAAGGCAGTATCATTATGTCCCTTCTAACAACAATATCCGACTTTGTGGATGATGAAGTCGCCGAATTCACACGATTTAGCGATTTTAATTTACGAGACATTGGACGCAAAAAGATGGTGCTTTACGTGATTATTCCGGTGATGGATCAATCATGGGAAGGGCTAATCAATATCTTTTTTAGCCAGTTATTTAACGAACTCTATGATTTTGCGTCTGAGAACCACTCAAAATTGCCGAAATCAGTGAACTTTATTTTAGATGAATTTGTAAACTTAGGTAAGTTTCCAGGATATGAAGAATTTTTAGCTACTTGTCGAGGGTATGGAATTGGAGTGGCCACTATTATTCAAACTTTGACGCAATTGCAGGATAAATATGGCGATAAAAAAGCGGAAAGTATTTTAGGAAACTGTGCCGTGAAAACGTGCTTAAACGCTGCGAATTCGACTACTGCAGAGTACTTTAAACGCTTATTGGATAAAGCTACCGTAAAGGTTGAAACCGAGTCTGAGAGCACACAACATGGTAAAGAGAACAATTCTAGCAGTTCCAGCGAAAATCAAAGCTACACGGGAAGAGATTTAATGACGGCTGGTGAAATTATGCAAATGGCAGATGATACGAGTTTAATTGTCTTTCAGAACAAACGCCCCATTCAAGCGAAAAAAGCTTTTCAATTCGTGTTGTTTCCGCAACCCAAATTCTTATTGAATCAAAGTGACTACACACCACATTCTACAGCTGAACAACTAGAAAAATTCGAACAAGATAAAGAAAACTATCAAGCCTACATGAAAACAGACGCTGAGAATCGAACCGAACGAGAAAAGGAACAGTCTGAAGAACGTGAAAAAGCAAAAGAGCAAAAAGAACAAGAAATAATAACTGAAGCGGCCGGATTTTTTAAGTCAATGAACTAAGGAAGGTAGTGACAAAATGATTAAAGGAACGAAAGGGTTAATGTTATTGAGTGTTTCATTCTTTTTATCCGGATGCGGATTTAACGAAGAAGAAGCAATAGAAAAGAGCACAAACCAGCTCGAAATTTTTTTGACGCTACACGAAGAGCGAGAACGTTTTTCGGACTTAGATAATGATGATTTACAAGCTCGTTTAGAAGAGGATGTTTTTCCTTATTTAACAGAAAGCTACCAAGAAAAAATTACTGAAGAGATTGAAGAATATGAATTTAATACAGATTCTGTATTTAGTAAAAATTTGTTTTTTTTAAGAGAAAGTGAAGAAAGTTATGATAATGGTGTTTTTTGGCAAGAATTTAGCATTGAGGAAAGTAACGTAAATCCTGAATTGGAGACAGTAAATCACAGTGCTTCAATTGAAAGTATTTCTACAATTACACCAAGTTTGGTAGAGATTGAAATGAATATAGAAGATGGAGAGTGGAAACTGAATTCTGTTGAAGAAGGTGAGTGGTAAATATGGGAGAAAGGATTTCCAAAATGTTTTCAGACTGGATTACAGATTTGCTAGAAACAACCTTTAACCTTTTAGGAAAGCTTATTTTTGATCACAATGCACTGAGTGGTTTTTTCTCTCAATTGTATGGAATATTCATAGCATTTGGTGGTGTTATGCTAGTTACCATCGCTTTAGCTAAAGTATTGATTTTTTTATTATCTGAAGCGGAAGGCAGTCGAGACGCTTCTGTATGGGGATTGATTGTCGATTCCTTTAAGGCTAGTGCAATGGTACTAATTCTACCGTTAATTTTAATTTTTTCGCTCGATATGATTGTCTATCCATTAGGAGAATGGATGTTTAGTTCAATTGGTGGTATGACTGCAGAAAAAATCAATTCTTTTATTAACATAGAAGACGTCTCGCAAGTCGCTCCTAATGTTATCAGTACACTTATCTTACTGTTATTCTTACTGATTGTATTTGCGACCTTTTTAATCAAAATATGTATTTATCATGCGGATCTTGTCTTGTTGGAGTTGTTGAGCGTTTGGGCAGCAATATCTATTATCAATGAGGAATACAATTACATGTCTGTATGGTGGCGCGAATTTCTGAGTCAAATTGTAAGTATTATTGTACAAATGGGTTTAATGGTTGGGATTGTAGAAGTATTATCTAGTACAACCTTCGAATGGTACAGTTTTATGTTGCTAATTGGTTTTGGTGTATTGATTATTCGTGGGCCAAGTGTTTTAAGAAGCATGTGGTATGGAACAGGATCTGGTAAAGCAACTATGCAAGGTGGTAAAATGGCTACTCGAATGTACATGATGCGAGCAAAAAGTGTAACAAGTGCAGCTTCTGCAGCAAAATAAGAAAGATAAAAGGTAATCTTTTTTCAAAAATTGAAAAGAATCGCAAAAAAAAATTATTTCATTACAGAAAAAGATTTTTGTCTAAATAAAAAATGATTAGTTTATTAGAGGATACTAATATAGTAGCCACACTCTTATTACCTCAAAGCACATTAATTTATTAAAGGAGTTTACGAATAAAACGAAATAATCAGTTATTACCGCTATTTGAAAAAGCCATATGTAGTAACAACGATTTCAATATCACTGTACGTTTTTAGTAACTTTTCTTTCTACTTTGGAATGTAATCTAAATAATCACTTTTAATAAGGAAAAACAACTGTGCGCAAACCGCTATTAATATTGATCAAAAACAGAAAAACATCTCGATATGCGTTGTTATTGCGTCTCAAACAGAATAAAAAGTCGTTTATTTCTTGTTGCATTCTTAATGGTTGGACGTTGTAACTCATTTAAAATCCCTTTCCTCTTACAAAAGTGATACATGATTTTGTTTGATATACCACGAAATCATGTGTTGAAGAGCGATATAAAAAAAGAACCCTATTGGAATAGGATTCCCGATACATGTTTTTATAACATTAATAGTGTATCTAATTAAACATATTTTATTAATTCCAAGCTTATTTTTTGTAAGTTTTTTGCTATAAAAGGATTCTAACGAATGATTTCAAGAATTTTTTTCTTTTCCGTTATGGCTCATCGTCAGTTCTCTCTTCCTTGTTGTAACTTATTAATCAACTCTTTCTCATTACCGATCAACGTTTTTAAGGTTGAGAGCTGATTCCCTTGTCCTTGCAAATATTGTACGGTTTCTTGATCTGTTTTAGTCTTTAAAGAGTAGTTTTCTTTGTATTGCTCATGTCCTTTGCCTAATAATAACACCCAGTCACCTGATTGAGCTTCCCAAATCGCTTTTTGAATAGCTAATGTTCGATCCATGATGATACTCGTTTTCTCTTCTACCTGACACTCTTTTTGGATGGATATATAATCGGAATATAAGTTGTCAATTGTTGAACCAAAAAGTTCGGTTACCGTTAAAATAGCATACGTACTTAACCGGCAAACATTTTCTAACATCGCTTTTCGCTTGGATTCATCACGATTGCCTGCAAACCCAAATACGGTTATGATGCGTTTTGCACCATTGCTGATGGCTGTATTGATCGAGGTCGCCAGAGCATCTGGTGTATGAGCGTAATCAACGACGACCGTTACCTTATTGGCTAAGTGAAAAATTTCAAATCGTCCTGCAATACCGGAAAACTGCGACATATACGTTGTGACTTGCTCATAAGGTACTTCTAGTTCATGAGCGACACAACTAGACATCGTTAAATTTTCTAAATTATGCACTCCAGGTAAGGGTGTACGCAAGTTATACTCCTTATTTTTATACCTTACTGAAACGTTATTTAGCTCTTTAGCTAAAATTTGAACCTGATTAGTTGGTTCTTCGCCAACGGTTATGACTTTTTTTCCTTGTGCAGTCAAACGTTCGGTCAGTTTTTTGCCCCAGCGGTCATTATAATTGATTATGGCTGTACCATCCAGTTTAAGTTTTTCGAACAACAAGGCTTTGCATTCAAAGTATTCTTCCATTGTGCCGTGATAATCTAAATGATCATGCTGTAAATTATTAAATAAAGCATAATCAAACTGGATTCCCTCCAAACGGTTTTGTGCTAAGCCTTGAGAGGAAACTTCCATGACCACAACTTGGTCCGTTGAGGCTGTTAACAATTGATTGATTGTTTTTGCATTTGGTGTCGTATTGACGGATTGGATTCTTTTCCCATTGATTTCATTGTAGATGGTCCCAATCGAGGAAACGCTGTAACCCTGTTTTTCTAATAGCTGTTTAATAAAGAAACCGATTGTTGTTTTGCCATTTGTCCCAGTAATGCCGATCATAATTTTATTTTTTGAGGGATCTTTATAAAATTTCTTTGCCACTTGACCCAATGTCTTTCGAGCATTTTTTACTTTCAAATAGGGAACGGTTAAATTAGTGAAATCATCTTCGCCAATGATCAGGATTGCCCCATTTAGAATGGCTTGCTGGGTATAGATGTTCCCATCTTCCTTGTGCCCTTTGATTGCTATGAATATATAGCCAGGGCGGACTTCATTTGAATTATCGGTGATCCCTTTTACGTTTCGTGACTGATTCAAGGGTTCGCTGTAGTTTAAATGACCCATTTTTAGTATATCTGTTATTTTCATCTGTAAGCAGCTTCTCCTTTTATTCTCTGTACTATTTAAACTATCCCATACCATAGCTGATCACTTATCCGTTATAGAGGTACAGGAATGGGCTGAGGTAGAACTTCTCCTCTCCCAGTTAATTGAACTCCGTGATGTCCGTCACCAGTTTCTGGAGCGAGATGGTGGAAGTGAAGCAACGATTCAGGCGGTTATCCGCCAATGTGCCCACGGTCCCCCTTGTAAAATCTGTAGCGGCGGGACTTACGGGTGGATTTTGTACATTTCAGTCCCAGCTACTTCAGGAGCCGCAGAACCTTTTTATGGTTGTGGTGCTGGCCTTGGCGGCGCAGCTCTTGGGTGATATGTCGGTACGTACCCGTCTTGGGCTCGTAATGAGCTGTTCTTCATTCCGAAATATGTTCATCCCTTCCTTGTATGCATTTCTTTTCCACAAAAATACAAAAAAGACAGATATTTCTATCTGACCTTATCAGCAGCTTTCTAAATCAGTTGGAGTGCTTTTTGAGTGGTTTTAACTTCTTTACTGGGAAATGACATCAATCTCTGCCTCTTCTGGATTATCGGACACGATTTCGATAATCAATCGATGGGGTAAGTTAAGGATAGTTTGTCCAGAATCTTGAATCCAGCCTGTCCGTACAGCGATTTGCCGGGGGCTGTTATCTTCCTTGTTACGAATCCGCTCCCCATCAATCTCGATAGTATTATACTTCCCGGGAGCCGGATAATAGGTGATTAGCTGGTTTTCCTCATTTTCTGTCAAAAGGAAACGGTCTACTTCCTCTCCATTGATAGAAATCACTGCATATAGCTTGCTCGCTTCATTTTGCGTATTTTGTACTGCAAAGATGACCGCTGATAACACAGAAACAATAATCAGCAGGGAGACAATAATAATGGTAAAAGGTTTTACACTTTTTAGATATTTTTTAATTGGGATTGCCCTCCACTTCTCTTATCTGCACACTTTTTCTAGTTCACCCCAAATGTTTTCTTCTCTTCAAGTACTCTTCTTCCGGGATGTTTCCTCTAGCGAATTCTTTTTGAAGAAATTCCAGTGGGGTCTCTTTTCCACTTCGATTATTTGTCCAGTCGGAGAGGAGCTTTATGTCAAGGTACAATACTACGACAATCAGTACAATTCAAAATAGTCCCATCTACATCATCCAACCCATTCCTTCTTGTGTAAATAAATTCCCGCAATTCCACATATTTAACACCTCCTCTTCTATTATTCACCCATGCTAGTCTCTGTTTATTATTCCTTTTTGAGTCGCCATCCTTCTAAATAGTAGGATTTAATGGGGTAATCTCTTCTGAGGTATATACAAATCCCAATGGCACCAGTAAATAGAATCAAAGATAGCCCTCGTGACACCCGGAGTAAATCACCAATCCATAAGCTGTCGGTTCGCATGCCTTCTATAAAAAAAATTCCTACTGAATACCAGATCATATAGCTAAAGGCCGCTTCGCCTTGCCACAATAAATCTTTGCGGTTCCGTAGAGCAATGATTACGCCGATTAACCTGTATCAATATAACAATGAATTATGTAGATTTTATGGAGTTATTTAATCTACATAACTTTTCTTTATTATCGCTATAGAAAGGTAGAAAAATATCGGTCAATTCCATAGTTAAAATAGGATTTTCAATTATTTTCTTATCTTATCGATAGTCAATATGGAATAATGTCTTAAAGGACTGAATAATCCTACTTAAAGTAAAATTCTCAAGCAATATTTTTAGGTGTTTATATTTCCATAAGAGCAATAGCAAGTATACTATTACTCATGGTTTCACAAAAAAACTCCTTCAAGAGAAATTACTAAATCAAAAGAGTATCGTAAAGACTACCTAGAAAGAAAGGGTGAAAACGATGGAAAATAGATTAAAACACTACTTTGATACCCAAAAGGGTGTCCCAGAATTTGCTAAAGCATGGAAAGAAACGGAAGTTAGCTATCAAGCTGCAAACATTCTTTTAAGAATTAGAGAAGAAAAACAGTTAACTCAATCTGAATTAGCGACTCTAACTGGAAAAAAATGATCTTATATTTCTTGAGTAAAAAAAGGAAACACAAATATTAAGTGATATTGTGGAATTTGTAGGCGGAAATCTGAAACTGGAAGTCGTCGTTTAAATTGATGAGCTTCCTAAAAATAGCCTATACAAAAAAAGTGATTCGTTAGGTAATTAATGTAGGATAGGGTAGCCCTTATTCTATTTGATACACGTTTATACGTAATTTCATGCATTTAATCGTTCTAGTAAGTATACTGTTTCTTTTTTTATTGGTATTGTATGAGCTATATTTATGTAACAGTAGTGAACTTCTTTATCTAAAATAGCTAAATATAACTCATCTAAAAGTTTCTCTTAACTTAAAATTAATGCATTTTAATAGAAAAGTTCTAAAGAGCTTAACTTAAATACTTGCATTAATAGCTTATTAGTTTAACAAATATCCTATTAATTAATTTTTTTTGCTTACTTTAAAATTTTGGCGAAAATTTCATTTACTTTCTTAATACTTATCAAAAAATTAATTTGAGTCGATTCTTACTAAAAATTGAATCATTTGATTTTTCCGTATAAAAAAGTTAGACTCTCAGTATAAGTTTACAGACGTAACGAAAGGAAGGTAGATTATGAATAAGAAGAAAATTATTAGTGGGGTAATAACCTTATCCTCTTTAGCTCTGCTAGCTGCTTGCACACCCCAAGATAGTGGCAACCAAGAATCTGTTGATACAAGTGAACAATCCAGTACTCCAACTGTTGAAAATAGTTCCGAGTCTGATATGATGAATGAATCGGAAAGTATGGACGATATGGGAGGCATGATGCATGATGATTCTGGCGAAATACCAGAAGGTCTACAAGAGGCAGAAAATCCAACTTATCCAGTTGGAGACACGGTGACTATCCAAACCGACCATATGGCCGGCATGGAAGGGGCTACCGGAACAATTGTGGGTGCATTTGATACAGTTGCCTATGAGGTGACTTACGAACCAACGAACGGGGATTCCATAGTAGAAAACCATAAATGGGTCTTAAAAGAAGAAATACCAGAAGCGCGTAATCAAGAAGAACCTTTAAGCGAAGGAACAGAAGTAACTCTAGAGGCAAGCCACATGGAAGGCATGGAAGGTGCGACTGCTACCATAGATTCTGCTGAAGAGACAACCGTTTATATGCTGGACTATCAACCAACAGATGGTGGGGAAATGGTAAAAAATCATAAATGGGTTACTGAAGATGAATTATCCCAAGAATAAAGGATAGATAAAGATTATTCGTACAATTATTTAAGACAATTCTAATCCTAAAAGCTCTGCCTAATGGTTCTATTAGGTAGGGCTTTTTTACTTGTGAGACAAAATAAACGTAATACCTTAATGAAAATAGTGAGAATGGATCAAAAATTTTGAAATGCCTAAATAAGAAAAGATGAAAGTTAATAAATTACTTGACATATTTTGTTTACGAATGTAAACTATAAATATCAAGAAAGATTACATATGTAAACGAAAGGAGAGAATAATATGTTGACAACTATTTCAATAAAAATAACAGATGCAGAATGGGAAATTATGCGTGTAGCTTGGGCAAATGAATCGGTTACCAGTAGAGAAATCACGGCCATTCTCGAAAATAAAAAACAGTGGAAAGCAGCTACTATCAAAACATTGATCGGTCGTTTAGTCGATAAAGGCGCCTTGCAGACTATAAAAGAGGGGAATAAATTTATTTATTCAGCGGCGGTTACTGAAGAAGAAAGTATGGATTTGTATACGGATGATGTCCTTTCTCGAGTCTGTAATAAGCAATCGGGTCATGTTATCAGTAACATGATAGCTGAAGCTACTCTAAGCAAGGTAGATATTGATATGCTAAAAAAACTATTGGAAGAAAAAGAAAACACAGCATTGGATGAGGTACCATGCGAATGTGCACCGGGACAATGCGAATGCCACTTGCACCATCACTAAGAAAAAGAGGGATAAAATGGAAAATAAAGTTTTTAGCATAGAGGGTATGACGTGTGCCTCTTGTGCACAAACAATTGAAAAAGCTACAAGTAAGTTACCAGGTGTAAAAGCAGCAAATGTTAATTTAGCTACTGAAAAAATGACTATCCAATTTAATGAATTATCTTTGACAGAATCAGATATTCAAAAAGCTGTAACAGATGCAGGGTATACAGCGAAACCAAATACGCTTCAAAAGACGTTTAACATAGAAGGAATGACTTGTTCTTCTTGTGCACAAACCATTGAGAAGGCAACGCAAAAACTTGCAGGGGTGAACAACTCAGCTGTTAATCTGGCAACTGAAAAAATGACAGTCCAGTATGATCCAACCGTATTGAATGTATCGGATATAACAAAAGCCGTAACCGATGCTGGGTATGAAGCTCATGAGGAAGTCGACTCTGCAGCAGCAGTCGATTTGGACCGTGAAAAAAAACAACAGCATATTAAAGAGATGTGGCACAGATTTTTAATGTCGGCTATTTTCACATTACCATTACTATATATTGCCATGGGGCATATGTTAGGTTTGTCACTACCAGAAATTGTTGATCCAATGATGTCTCCTATAACCTTTTCTCTAACTCAATTAATATTAACACTTCCAGTCATGTATTATGGTCGCAGTTTCTTTACGGTTGGATTCAAAACCTTATTTAAAGGACATCCAAATATGGATTCTCTTGTTGCACTCGGCACCAGTGCCGCATTTGTTTATAGTCTATTTGGAACCTATATGATTTATGTGGGCGATACCAGCTTCACGATGGTTCTTTATTATGAATCTGCAGCTGTCATTTTAACGCTGATTACATTAGGAAAATATTTCGAAGCAGTTTCAAAAGGTAAAACGTCAGAAGCGATAAAAAAACTGATGGGTCTAGCACCAAAAACAGCACGTGTATTGCGCAACGATCAAGAAATGGAAATAGCAATTGATGAAGTTCAGGTTGAAGATATTATTGTTGTTCGCCCCGGTGAAAAACTACCGGTTGATGGAATCGTAATGGAGGGAAATACCTCAATCGATGAGTCGATGTTGACCGGTGAAAGTATGCCGGTGGAAAAGAAACCAAGCGACAACGTTATTGGTGCAAGCATTAATAAAAACGGAAGTTTCCAATACAAAGCAACAAAAGTTGGGAAAGATACTGCCTTATCTCAAATCATTAAATTGGTGGAAGATGCCCAAGGCTCAAAAGCTCCGATTGCCAAATTAGCTGACCAAATTTCTGGTATTTTTGTTCCAATTGTAATAGTTCTAGCTGTTCTAGCTGGTCTAGCCTGGTTCTTCTTAGGACAAGAATCTTGGATTTTTGCTTTAACCATTACGATTTCGGTACTGGTTATCGCTTGTCCATGTGCATTGGGCTTGGCAACACCAACAGCTATCATGGTTGGAACGGGTAAAGGAGCCGAAAATGGAGTTTTGATTAAAAGTGGTGGGGCTTTGGAAACCACTCATAAAATTGGGACAATTATTTTTGATAAAACAGGAACTATTACAGAAGGAAAACCAAAGGTAACCGATATTGTGACTACAAATGGTCTTTCTGAAACTGACCTATTGATTTTAGCTGCCTCTGCCGAAAAAGGTTCTGAGCATCCACTGGGTGAAGCCATTGTGAATGGAGCAAAAGAAAGAAACTTGGCATTAATTAAAACAGAATCATTTAAGGCCATTCCTGGATTGGGTATTGAAGTAATTATTAACGGTCAACATTTATTGCTTGGCAATAAAAAACTAATGACTGAAAGCCGTATTTCGTTGGAAAAATTAGCTGCAGCTTCAGATAAGTTAGCTGATCAAGGTAAAACGCCCATGTATATTGCGAAGGATGGAAACATTGCCGGTATTATTGCCGTTGCTGATACCGTTAAAGAAAATAGTTTAAAAGCCATTGAAAAATTACACAGAATGGGTATTGAAGTAGCCATGATTACAGGAGATAACAAACGAACTGCCGAAGCGATTGCTAAACAAGTTGGTATCGATCGTGTAATGAGTGAAGTATTGCCAGAAGATAAAGCGAATGAAGTGAAAAAACTACAAGCTGAAGGTAAAAAAGTTGCCATGGTCGGGGATGGTATCAATGATGCTCCAGCCTTAGCGCAAGCGGATACTGGTATCGCGATTGGTTCCGGTACAGATGTTGCAATGGAATCAGCTGATATTGTTTTGATGAGAAGTGATTTGATGGACGTTCCAACAGCGGTCGAATTAAGTAAAGCCACAATCAAAAATATCAAGGAAAACCTATTCTGGGCATTTGCTTACAATATATTAGGCATTCCAGTGGCAATGGGACTACTATATCTCTTCGGAGGCCCTTTATTGAGTCCAATTATTGCAGCCGCAGCAATGAGCTTTAGCTCTGTATCTGTACTAATAAACGCATTACGATTAAAAAGATTCAAACCTTCTTCTGTTAAGTAACTAGCTAAATAGCTGACGAAAATAGTACTGATAGGGAGTATAAATATGAAGACAGGATTGATTATTGAAGGAATAGAATGTGAGAAATGCTCAGATACAATAGAAAAGAAGATTATATCTAAATCAACTGTTGAAAAAGTCTTCAATAGTTTACACAAAAAAATAGTCTTTGTTCATAGACAAAAGAGTAGTTCTCAGCTTGATTTTCTGACGTCATTATCTGATACTCCTTATTTATTAGGGAGAGTCATTGAATCGATTGATTGTCACTGTTGCAAAGAAATTCGTTATAATTTTCAGTTAGGGTAGTCCGGTGGTCCCTTAACTTCCTAAAGATTTAAATCTACTTCTATATAGAATAGAGAAGAAATGAAATAAAAAATAAAAGAAAAGAGGAATTTATTATGAAAAGAGAAGTATTGGTAGAAGGCATGAAATGTGAAGGTTGCGCTAACACAGTGCAAGAAAGATTTGAAGCCATTGAAGGCGTAGAGTCAGTTGCAATCGATTTGGTGAATAAAAAAGCGGTTCTTGAAAGCCAATCTGATATTGATAAAGATAAGCTTGTCTCCGCTCTTTCTGATACCAAATATTCTGTAATAAATGGATAAGGTGCTAAAATGGGTATATCACCCTTCACTATTTTTACGATTTTTGTAAATCTTACTTTTTTTCCTCTAACAGTATAGAAATAGAGGAAAAGCGGGATTATTTTGCTTAGGGGTATTATTTTAAAGGAGGAAAGAGCTATGAATGACAAAAAGGGGAAACAGCCAGATCATGAACATATAGACCACAGTAAAATGGATCATAGCAAGATGGATCACAGTAAAATGGATCATAGCAAGATGGATCACAGTAAAATGGATCATAGCAAGATGGATCACAGTAAAATGGATCATAGCAAGATGGATCACAGTAAAATGGATCATAGCAAGATGGCTCACGATGATCATGAGGGACATGCCGGAAATAGTGGTCACGAACACCATCATCATGGAAGTTTTAAAGCCATATTCTTAAAATCTCTGCCACTTGGAATCGTTGTTATGTTACTGACTCCAATGATGGGCATTAGCCTGCCATTTCAAATTTCGTTTCTCTATTCAGATATCCTGGCTGCTGTATTATCTACCATATTGATAATTTATGGTGGGAAACCCTTTTATATGGGTGCTATTGATGAGTTTAAACAAAAAGATCCAGGAATGATGTCGCTCATTACACTAGGGATAGGTGTCTCTTATTTATACAGTGTTTATGCCGTTATCGCTCGGTACGTTACGGGTGAACACATGATGGACTTTTTCTTTGAGTTTGCCTCACTGCTCCTAATTATGTTGCTTGGTCACTGGATTGAAATGAAAGCATTAGGAGAAGCTGGAAATGCTCAGAAGTCCCTTGCTGAATTAGTACCGAAAGATGCATATGTTGTTTTGGAAGATGATGCTGTCGAATCCCGTCCTGTATCCCAACTGCAAGTGGGGGATGTTATACGCGTTCAGGCTGGCGAAAATATTCCAGCAGATGGCGTGATCCAAAGAGGACAATCACGAGTCAATGAAGCTCTTTTGACTGGTGAATCGAAACCGATTGAAAAAAATGCTGGAGACCAAGTAATTGGGGGGTCAACAAACCAAGAAGGTGTCTTATATATTGAGGTACAAGAAACCGGCGACAAATCGTTCATCTCCCAAGTACAAACGTTAGTTGCTCAGGCACAAAGCCAACCCTCTCGAGCAGAGAATCTTGCCAAAAAAGTAGCAAGCTCGTTGTTTTATGTTGCTATAGCTGTAGCCTTGATTGCCTTTATAGTCTGGCTGTTTATAACCGATGTACAAACCGCCATTATCTTTACGGTAACCACCTTAGTAATTGCTTGTCCACATGCTTTAGGGTTAGCGATTCCTCTTGTTGTCTCACGAAGTACCAGTTTAGGCGCAAGCCACGGATTATTAGTCAAAGACCGTGAAGCATTGGAATTGGCTACAAAGGCTGATGTAATGATTTTAGATAAAACTGGAACATTGACCACTGGGGAATTTAAAGTCTTAAATGCGGAATCGTTAAGCAAAGACTATAGTAAAGATGAAGTGATTGCCTTAATGTCCGGCATCGAAGGAGGATCCAGCCATCCAATTGCGCAATCAATCGTAGGATTTGCTGAAAAACAAAAAGTTAAACCGATTAACTTTGATTCTATCAATGTAGTATCCGGTGCTGGGGTTGAAGGTGAAGCAAATGGACGTCGCTATGAATTAATCAGTCAAAAAGCATTTGGACAGAAAGTTGATTTTGAGATTCCAAAAGGATCAACGGTTAGTCTTTTAGTTGAAGAAGGGGAGGCTATCGGTGCTGTTGCTTTAGGGGATGAATTGAAATCAACTAGTAAAGAGCTTATGGAAGTATTGAAAGCTAGGGGTATCAAGCCCATTATGGCTACCGGTGATAATGAAAAAGCCGCTCAAGGGGTTGCAGAAGAATTGGGAATCGACTATAAAGCAAACCAATCTCCGCAAGACAAATATGATTTAGTTGAATCATTGAAAAAAGAAGGCAAGACAGTGATCATGGTAGGTGACGGCGTGAATGATTCCCCATCACTAGCCTTGGCTGACGTTGGTGTGGCTATTGGAGCAGGTACTCAGGTAGCCCTTGATTCAGCTGATGTCGTTTTAGTTCGGTCCGATCCGGGAGACATTGAATCGTTTATCGAACTAGCCAATAAAACAACGCGTAAGATGAAACAAAACCTAATTTGGGGTGCCGGCTATAACTTTATCGCTATCCCGATAGCAGCAGGTATCTTAGCACCGATAGGGATTACGTTAGCACCGGCTTTCGGAGCTGTCCTAATGTCAATTTCAACAGTTATCGTGGCCATTAACGCGATGACTTTACGATTAGAAAAAAAAGCAGTATAAAGTAAATAGTTTATATGAGCACGTCTCAGTTCCTACTAATGTTGGTTTTGGTACTACCATTATACCGGAGCCGGAGATGTGTTCTTTTTGTTGGGTCAATATAAGATTACTTTCTTCATACTTATATTGGTGTCTTTTAACGCCTAAATTATTTGTGATTTAATGATATAAAATCCTGATTATTCTAAAAAAGGGACAGTGATAGAAAAATGACTATATCTATTAAAGTGGATGAGGCAGTACAGGAATGGATGAAGAAGAAAGGTCGTACGATAATAACTGTTTCACTTAGAGCAACTCGTACCTGTTGCGTGGGTGCAGAAGATGTGGATATTTCATATAAAAACCCTCAAAATAATAACTATATGTTGACTCAACACAATGGCCTTTTTATTTATCTTGATAAAGGCTTACCTTTGAGGAAGAACGAGCTGCATTTATCTATGATGGGCAAATCTATTTTTTCCTCTATACATATAGAGGGCTTAATGGTTCAGTGATACTTTACTGATATCCAGCGATGCAAAAACAATATGTAAAGGCTGTTCCATCTAAGTGAATCCACGACTTTTAAATCAATAACAAATACGCTTGGAAAATAAGTAAGAAGTTTTCAAAATTTGAAATTTTAATGATACGACTAAGTACATCTTGTTTCTTCTTAATGTTGGTTTTGACACTACAATTATAGAGTGATTTCTAGGTGTAATCTTTTTGTTTGATCAACTTAATAGCACAATTAATTCTTTTGATAAAAATACTTGTAATAAATTCGTACGCATAGAAACCAGTGTAAAAGACTCCTTGATACATTCAAGGAGTCTTTTTTTCGTATTTTACCCATTGTTTCTTTGAAATGAAATACCCTATTATAAACAAAAATTCGATTACTCCAAATGCCAATATAAAACTATGCATAAAGAATGCTTCGGGTAAAGCTAATATAATCGGATCGGTGCTAGGATTGAATAACCAAGCATCATTGTTAAAAAAGATTTTATGGAACAAGACAAATAGTGTATCAAAATTGATAAATAAAGTGACAATCAATAGTGGCGGTATGATGGATCCCCACTGAAAGAAACGAACAAGTTTCCACATTCCTTTTTTTATTTTTAGATAGTTTAGAAATAAAATGGATCCGATACCGGAGATTACTAATGTAACGTAATCAAGCAAGAACAACTTTTTCACTTCAAAAAAATGAAATAAGCCTTTTTCAGAACTTGGAAAGTCAGACATCTTAAGCTCCGTTATCCAAGGAAAATTCAAGTAATTTATTAATACACCGTAATTCTTTAATATAACCTCTTTTGTCATTCCAATTTCATCTGCCATGTTCAGATAAGTGATATCAAATGTGTATAGCGGTGTAAAGTTGATGGTAATGGCAATTGATACTGAAAGAATGAAAAAGAATAGACAAAAAAATCCCAATAAGTAAATGACTGTTGATTTCATGGTTAGTATACCTCGTATCTATTATCTGTTTAATTTTGATTTTACTGCGTGCAGTTCTTCTTTTAATTCTTCGTTTTCTGTTTTTAATAGTTCTACATCATCTGAAGATTTTTCGCCATGATTATGTTTTTTTCCATGCCCCCCATGCATTCCAGGCATCATAAACATCATTAATCCGTGCCCAACAATCATAATGATAAAAAATAAAATCGTTTCCATTAAAATCATCCTTTCTTTTATCAAGTAAGTTAAATAAAGAGCTAAGTAGTATGTTTGGCCTTTAAGGTACTATAAGCTCTTAACAATTATAGAATAACAAATCATTGTGTGGATGTTATGTAGAAAGGAAATTTATAGTAACTACATAACTTCCACACAATTGAATTGTATAGTGGTGAAGTAGGGAAGCAAATGAATAAAGGGTTCACCAGGATAAACTATTTTATGACTACAATAGGAAAGGTGAGGGAGTGAATAATATTCATTGTAATTTTTAGTTGTCGTAATCAATTTTTTTGAAAGATCTTTTTTTTAATTATAATCAAATAAAAAAAGACGTACTTAATCTGGAAAATTCCAATAGATAGTCTCTAATGTAAGAAATTTTAAAATACAATAGAAGACTACTTTAAATAGAAGAAATAGACAGAAATACCCCTTGGTATAAGGATACGGTTTAAAATAAGGGTAAATAATTTATAAAGGCTATTTGTATAATCTTGGCACAATACATAATTTTAAGCCTATGATCAAAAATGAAACCATAAAAATACTTATTGGAGGTACCTATGCAAAAAAGACTATTAGCCGGTGTGTTTGTTGCTGCTTTAATGATAAATTCAAGTTATTTACCTCTTACAGTAAATGCAGAAACGACAGAGCAATTAGAGCAGAAAAAACAAGAACTTGAAACGCAGTCGACTCAGATAAATAGTGACATTCAAGAAAAAGAAGACCAACTAGGCAGTTTAGAAACAGAAAAAGAAACTCTTACGGAAGATGTGAAACAATTACAGCTGAAAATTGACGGATTTGTTCTACAATTACAAAAAGAAGAAAAAAATTTAGAAGAATCAAAATGGAAAATTGAAAAGTTGCAAACAGAAATTAATTCCTTGAAAGAACTTATTTTACAACGCGAAAAAAAATTAAAGTCTCAGGCACGTGCAGTACAAACAGATGGTAATGTCTCCAATCTAGTAGATGTTGTGTTTTCTTCTGGAACCTTCACAGATTTGGTTGGTCGTATAGGCATTGTTAACCAATTGGTAACGGCTAATAAAGAAATCGTTATTGTTCAAGAAAATGATAAGAATCTTCTCGAAAAAAATGAAAAAAAAGCAGAAGAAGAGAAATTGGCAATTGAAACATTAAAAAGTGGTATTGAAGTAAATAAAAGTAATCTTGTAGCTCAAAAATCAGAACTAGATGACAAAATTACTAAAGTGGCTGCAGCTTATGATATGACAGCATTGGAAAAAACAGCATTTGTCAAAGAGCAACAAGCAGTTTCTGCCCAAACCAGTATGTTATCAGACGAATTAGAAGAAAAGCGCGAGAGAATTATTGAAGAAGAAAAGACGAAACAAGCAGCGGCTCAAAAAGCAGCTGAAGATTCTGCTGGTGAAATCATGTCTGAAGAATTTGAAGAAGAAAGTTTAGTCGTTAACAAACAAGATAGCTCTATCAGCTCTAATAATTCTTCACTTGCTGGTTCTGAGAATCCTTCATCTAATGAAATACCTTTGGAAGCCAGTAATTCTGATTTTATTCGCCCGAGCAATGGCTATACTACCTCACCATTTGGCTATCGAATCCACCCGATTACTGGCGAGCGTAAGTTACATGGTGGAATTGATTTAGCTGGGGGCGGTCAAATCGTAGCCGCTAAAAGTGGCACAGTGCTAGTGGCTGGGTACCATAGCTCATGGGGATACTACGTGAAAATTGATCATGGGAATGGATTTCAAACCCTTTATGCTCATATGAAGGCAGGTAGTTTGTTAATTTCCCCTGGACAACTAGTATCACAAGGTCAACAGATAGGAACAATGGGGACAACAGGAGCCTCCACAGGCGTTCACTTACACTTTGAAGTTTACGACAACAACACACGAGTAGATCCTGCGCCGTACTTAGCCTTATAGAAATAGGATAAAAGTACCTCTCAATTATGTAGGTAATCAATTATAAGTAAGTTTGCCTAGATAGTTGAGCAATAGAAAGTAACTTATAAGAAGGAGATTAAGGAATGAATGGACTACTTGGTAAAATTGATCCTATTGCTATCTCAGTTGGACCGTTTCGGGTCTACTGGTATGGTATTATCATTGCTGTAGCAATATTTGTAGCTATTTCTTTAGCTACAAGAGAAGCAAAAAAAAGAGGGCTTAAAGAGGATACCATTATTGATATAGCTCTATGGGCCATTCCGATTGGTTTCGTAGGTGCCCGTCTCTACTATGTTTTATTTGAATGGGATTATTACCTGCAAAATCCAGGCGAAATCATAGCCATCTGGAATGGTGGAATTGCGATTTATGGTGGCTTGATTGCAGGTGGACTTACCGTATATTGGTATACAAAGAAAAAAGGAATTCCTTTAGCTTTTCTGTTAGATATCTTAGCACCAAGTGTGCTACTGGCTCAATCTATTGGTCGATGGGGAAACTTTATGAATCAGGAGGCACATGGGGGACCTGTCAGCCGTCAATTTTTGGAAAATCTCTATTTGCCTGAATTTATCATTGAACAAATGAATATTAATGGCACTTATTACCACCCGACATTTTTGTACGAGTCATTATGGAGCCTATTAGGATTTGTGATCATTATCATTCTACGGAATCGTAAACAGTTGTTACGACAAGGGGAAGTAGCGTTAAGTTACGTGCTTTGGTACTCAACGGGAAGATTCTTTATTGAAGGCATGAGAACGGATAGTCTATGGATTGGTGATTTTCTGCGTGTTTCACAGGCCTTGTCTCTTGTCCTATTCATAGGATCCATCCTTATATGGTATCTCCGCAGGCAAGATTATCCTTCAAAACCCTATTATCTAGAAGGAATGACGGATCTAAGAACTAGTAAAAACCTTGAATCAGATGAAAAATTTAATAAAGAGAAGGAGGAATAGTCATGTCTGAATGTCTAAATTTTTTTAATAGAGGAGGAATGGGAACTATGATGTTTATGGGAATTTTTTGGATTCTATTGTTGGTTGTGGTAGTGTTTCTGATTGGAAAATTATTTTTCAATCAACCGAATCAAAGTTCTAATAGAGAAACACCTTTGGAAATTCTTCAGAAAGAATATGCGAAAGGAAATATTTCTGAGGAAGACTATTTGGAAAGAAAGAAACATCTACAATAGTATGGTTATAAATAAAGATTATTTGATGAAGTAAATACCTGTTATTAGCCTGAATTATTCATAGCTCAAAAATAGCGGTAGCGTATCCGTTATTGACTCCCGCTTTTGGACAAAAGGGTTCCTGCTAGAATCTTTTTGCCCTTTTCGTGATGAAATGACAGTGCCGTAATCTTCTCAGAAACCTACGGAAAAATTATGAATAATTCAGGCATTTGTAGATCAATAAAAATAGTACGAAAAGTAAAAAGTACGTAGTAAAAAAGGGGATATTAAAATGAAAAAAAGAATCATTTTAGCAATAGTGTCATCAGTGAGTCTCTTGCTTGCAGCTTGTGGTCAAGAAGATTCAACAAGTAGTCAAAATTCTTCTCAACAAGAAATCGTATCAACGTCACAAGAATCTAGTGAGGGTCAATCTAGTTCTAAAGAAGAAAAGAAGGAACAAACAGAAGCCTATTACACTTCCGATACCGGAAGTGTAACCAAAGTAGATGCTCAAACGCACGAAGTTGTGGATACGATTGCCATCGATGGGTCCGCACATAATGTACAAATTTCACCTGATGAAAAAGTCATTGGTGTAACAATTGTTCCCAGCGAGGGGCATGCTGAAGACAGTTCAGATAGTAATGAAAGTATGGAGATGGAACACGACGAAGATAGTGATACCAGTATGAGCAATGAAAGTATGGAGATGGGACAGGACGAAGATAGTGATACTAGTATGAGTAATGAAAGTGACGATGAAAAAGGTATTGCAGCTTTTTATGATACTGAAACAGGTGAAAAACTTGCAGAAGTTGAAGTAGGGAGTCACCCTGCTCATATCGTTTTCACTAACGATGGCAGCTATGCAGCAGTTTCCAATAATGGAGAGAACACTGTTTCAGTCATTGATGTATCTACTTATGAAGTGGTTGAAACAATCCCAACAGGCGAAGGTCCACACGGTTTTAGAATCGCTGAAGACGGAAAAACGGCTTACGTTGCCAATATGGGTGAAGACACTGTAAGCGTCCTTGATTTAGAAAGTATGGAAGAAATTAATAGAATAACTGTTGGCAGTACTCCAGCTACAACTGGTATCACCTCAGATGGACAAACGCTCTTAGTAACATTAAATGGAGAAAATGCGTTAGCAATCGTTGATCTGACAACCAATAAAGTTGAGAAAGTAGCAGTTGGAAATGGTCCTATCCAGTTGTTTGTTCAACATGATGATCAATATGTATTTGTGGCAAATGAAGGTACCGAAGAGAATCCTTCCAATACCGTTTCAAAGGTTGATTTAAATAGTAATGAAGTGGTCGAAACAATCGAAGTGGGTAGCGGTGCACATGGAGTTGTCATTAGTGAAGATGATCAATACACCTTTGTCACGAATGCATTCGATGATACGGTCAGTGTTATTGAGAATGAGACTAATGAAGTTATTGCCACGGTTGAGGTTGGTGAAACACCAAATGGGATTACTCTGAAATGATTATTAGTGTTAAGTTAAACTAAAAAATCAACTTAATGATTTCTGAAAAGGGATAAATATTCTAACGTTTAAAAATCTTAATTAGTCCTAAATTAAATGGAAAACTTTATCATGAAGCTGAAAAAGCGGTTCACTTTACATAAAAGTGAACCGCTTTTTTTGATGATTACTATCTTTTGACAGGAAGAATAACGGTAAATGTAGAACCTTTTCCATAATCACTTTTGACCGTTATGGTTCCGTTATGAGCCTTTATGATACTTTTTACGATAGATAAGCCAATTCCTTGCCCGCCTAGAAAACTATTTCTTGAAAGATCAGACATATAAAACCTCTCAAAAATACGATTAATTTCTTTTGGGTGAATTCCTTCTCCCGTATCTGCGATAGTCAATAAAGCTTGATTTTCTTCGTTGCGAATTTTTAGAGTTATTGTTCCTTCTGGGGGTGTAAATTTAACAGCATTGGATAAAAGATTTGTAATGACTTGACTTATTTTGTCCTTATCAGCGGTAATGAATAGAGGATCCCCATTTAATGCATAATAAATATTTTTCTTAACAAAAAGAGCTTCAAAATTAGAAGATATATTTTCCGCGAGAGCATATAAATCGAAAGATGTTTTGTTTAAACTATCCTGATGACTTTCAATTTCATTAATTTTATCAATGCTTCCTATAAGGCGGGTAATACGGTTCACCTCATCATAACAACTTTGAAGTCGGTCATCTGTTATTTCCCATATTCCATCTATCATAGCTTCCAGACTTCCTTTTAGTGTTGTCAATGGAGTTCTAATCTCATGAGCGATATCGGAAGATAATTGGTTTCTGATATCTTGTTGATTCTCAAGTTGAACAGAAAGAGCATTTACAGATGAAATGAGCTCATCTAGTTCCTTGATATCAGTTTTTTCAGGAGATAAACTTGTGTAATCTCCTTTAGCAATTTCTCTTGTAAAATCCTTTACTCTCACTATAGGTCCACTTATCTTTTTAGCAACCAAAGCAGCAAAAAAGATAGAAAGAATTAAAGCTACAATGGCTACTATAATAAGATTATTCTTCATATCTGCAATAAATAAAGCATCATGTTCTGAATACGCTGTGGGACCCATATAACTGATCAGAGCTTCTCCAATTTTTTGTTCACCATTAAATAAAGGAACCGTTTTTTCTACATAGTCATGCTCCATTTCGCCCATTATTTTATCCATATAGGAAGCGTTATCTTGCATTTTTTGTTTATTCCCCAATTCATCTGAAGAAGCAGGATCCCAGAGTAAATTTTTTTCATTGTCATATACCTTCAATATAATTAAATTGTGTAACGACTCTAAACCGATAGATTCAAAATCAGCAGTATTTGGCCATCCTTCATTCTCTTCATAAATTCTCTCTAAACTAGTGGTATATTCTACTATTTCAGACTCTTGTCTCTCGGCAACATATTTAGCAAAGTGATTATCCATTAGACTTAACGTCATGATACTAAATGCGCCAATTATAATGAACGAGATAGAAACAAATGAAAATATAAACTGCCACTTAATTGTACGATTCATCTTTTTTCCCACCAAATCGATAACCCATGCCGTAAACTGTTAGGATGAAATAGGGCTGTCTGGTGTTATCCTCAATTTTTTGTCGCAAGTTTTTAATATGAGAATCAATGATACGATCAAGAACGTCAAACTCAAGTCCTTTCACGTTTTCTAATAATTGTTCTCGAGAAAATATTTTTTTTGGATAGGAAGCTAATAGTGTCAATAGTTCAAATTCAGTAGGTGTCAATATGACTTCCTTCTGATTTTTAAAAACCTGTTTGTTTTCAGGATAGATTACCAAATTTCCTTTATCAAATGACCACTTAGTTTCTGTTACAACAGACGAGTCCGATCGACGCAAGACGGTTTCTACACGTGCAACTAATTCTTTAGGACTGAATGGTTTTACTATATAGTCATCAGCCCCAATCTGTAGACCGTTTAGAATATCATTTTCTGTAGACTTTGCAGTCAGCATAATGATGGGTACGTCAGAAGTTTTTCTTATTTTTTGGCAAATAACTGTACCGGATATATCCGGTAACATGAGATCCAGCACGATTAAATTTGGCTGCACCAATTCAAATTTTTCCAGTGCTTCTATTCCGTTAGAAGCACGGAATACTTGAAACCTTTTTATAGTGAGATAAGCTTCCACAATATCCAATATTTTGGGTTCATCATCTACAATTAATATTTTCAAAATCCCTTGCCTCCATTAATTTGTCTGTAACAGTTTTCAAATTTTTTATTCTACAATTATTTGTCCCATCATTCCGTTATCCTCATGTTCAAGAATATGACAGTGGTACATGAAAATTCCCTTTTTTGAAAATTCAACTTCAATCTGAACTTTTTCTCCAGGATATAATGCTATCGTATCTTTCCATCCTTGTTCGTTTGCAGGTGGAATTTTTCCATTCCGGTCTAATACTTTGAACTGAACGCCATGTAAATGGAAAGGATGTATCATCCCACCCATCATATCATTTAAATTATTTATTTCCCATATTTCTGTGGTACCTGTTTTTGCCTGTAGATCCATCCGATCCATGTCAAACTGTTTTCCATTAATAGCAACCATATTTCCCATACCGCTGAAGGTGATTTTTTTATCTGGAACAGAAACTTTATCAAAATCATTTGAAAAAGAATTTAAATTTTTCGGTAATGATCCAACCTCAGAGTTTATTTCTTCCACAACCTTTATGGAAAGGACTTCAGCATTTCCGTTCATTAATTTTACATTATCTCCTTTTTTATAGTCGCTTACATCTACTACAATTTCAGCTCTTTCACCAGGAACTAATTGAAGAGTATCCATCTGTACTGGTTTATTCAGGAAACCTCCATCAGAGGCAATCTGATAAAAACTTTCCTTACTCGACAGATTAAATTGATAATTCCGTGCATTTGAGCCATTGACAAGACGTAACCTTATTTTTTCGTTTTTCACCTCTATATAAGGATTGATTGTTCCATTTACTAGCAGAGTATCTCCTTGTGTACCATCCATATTTTGGATGTCTTGATAATTAAATTGGTTGTCTTCGTCAAAAAAACGGTCTTGAACAATGATTGGAAAATCATTGATACCATAATCTTTGGGAAGATCCAATGAATCAGAGTTTTCGTCTTCAACATAAATTAATCCAGCCAATCCGTTATAAACTTGTTCACCAGTACGACCTTCAGGATGGGGATGAAACCATAAAGTAGCAGCTTCTTGCATCACTGCGAAATCAACAGTGGCTGTTCCATTTGGTTTAATAGGACTGTGGGGGCCACCATCAACATTTGACGGTATTTTTAAACCATGCCAGTGAAAAGAAGTATTTTCTTTCAATTTATTGATGGTAGTAAGATGTACATTCTGACCTTTGCGAATACGTATGATAGGACCGAGATAGGAACCGTTATACCCATACGTTTCTGTTAAACTTCCATCTTTGAATGCTGTTGTTCCTGATTGAGTTTTTATAGTATAAAAAATATCTGTTGAAGTTTCTTGGTCACTTTCCAAAAGTTGTGGTAACTTGAGTTTACTCTCTACTTGAGAATTATTAATAATGTCCATAATATTGCTTGATTCCATCTGATCATTACCCATCATAGAATTTGTTTCATTATTGGACATTCCTATCCGTTCCTCATTATTGTCATCATTTAAGGAAAAATTTGTTTTGTTATAGGTTAGAATTAAAGTAATGGATACAACTATTAATAAAATCAAAGAAACTATTAATAGTGCAATAAGTGCATTTTTTTTAATTTTACTTCCTCCTAATACCGGTGTATTTAGTACTAGTATAACCCAAATTTATGGAGAAACTATGGAGGGGGATCAACGTTCATATAAAAAAGATCACCTTATAAATAAAATAATTGTTGAAAAATCAGTAATTATCTATAGCAGAATGATTCATACTTTTTCGTATGTCAAATTAAACTAAAATGATCACTTGAAAAGTATTATTTAAGTGTACCCAAAATAGACATACACAAAATAATGATTTCTAATATTTTGTGTATGTCTATTATAAGTGTTGAACAACTACTAAAACGAACTTTATTTTTTTGTACACTTGACTCTGACACTTCCAGCAGGATTTACTTCAAAATCGATATTATAATCTTTAAAAAGTGCAAATAAAAGTAAAACTCCTCCTATGGACATAGCAGTTATTACTACTCCAGGTCCTCCTATTGCAGTAGTAGAAGTAGCCATAATTGCGCTTGAAACCCCTGCAGATGTCCCGCCTGTAAACGGTGTCGCTGCTGCTCCTACCCCGAAGGCTATAGATAGTCCGATTGCTACTTTTTTGCTTAATTTAGATATTTTTCTTGTTTTGTATAATTTTTTTGCTAGCTCTCCTATTACTATAAATTCTTCTTGGTTTTCTTTTTTAGCTTTCTTTAGCTGTTCTTTAGTTTCAATAATTAACATATGTACGATCTCCTTAAAAAACATGTTTTTTTAATTATACTATAGTTTATATATTTAAAGTTTAATAAAAGAAGCTCTTATCATATTCTATATTTCACTCAACTATTAGCATATCTAAATATCGTTATCATTTGTCCTGGAATAAGACTCATTTACTTCTTTTTACAAAGATAGCTATTTATAGTCTATATTTTTAGTATCATAGGTTGATATAGTGTCATAACTTAAGAGTATTGACTATGAATTATTAATCCAGTAAAATCAATACATACAACGGTGTCATAACTTATGTTCGAAAGTAAACAGAAAAGTGGGTGAAAGTATGAAATATGGTTATGCAAGAGTGAGTACTCGGCACCAAGATTTAGAAGGACAGATGCGTCAACTAGAAGAGGAACATTGTGACAAAATTTATTTTGAAAAAATTACTGGAACAAAAAAAGATCGTCCAGAATTTCAGAAGCTGATCCAAACTATTCAGGTTGGAGATACATTAGTCGTAACAAAACTCGATCGATTCGCTCGAAGTACTCAGGATGCTCTAAACACAATTAAATTACTTTTTGAAAAAGGAGTTAAAATTAACGTATTAAATTTAGGTGTGATTGAGAATACATCTACTGGTAGGCTCATTTTTACTATTTTTAGTGCTTTCGCAGATTTTGAACGAGACTTAATCGTAGAACGAACTCAAGAAGGAAAAGAAATAGCTAAGCAGCGACCAGGATATCGAGAAGGTCGTCCTAAAAAATTCTCTCAACAGCAGATCAATCTGGCAATGAGTCTACTAGAGACTAACTCTTACACACAGGTAGAGAAAATGACTGGGATTAGTAAGAGTACGTTAACAAGATATAAACGAAAGAGAGAACATCTACTTAACAAAAAAACGGATAGTCAGGACGCATAGAAAACAGGATGGAAAATAGACAACAAATTGACAATATTTAAAAAAAAATCTTATTTCTACTTAAAAGAGCTATACTAGTAGAAGCTTGAGTAGATTATTTAATTAGACATATAATAGAAGAAACAGAAATAAAAAGGCATGTCATTTATCGAAATAATAAAGATTTGAAAATATAACTAGACTAGATTAAAGAGGAGATATTTACATAATGACAGAAAAAATAGAAAAAAGTTCAACGACCTTGTATCAAGCTCTATGGAATTCAGCGGATATTTTGCGTTCAAAAATGGATGCAAACGAATATAAAAGTTATTTATTAGGATTGGTTTTTTATAAATACCTATCAGATAACATGCTTCGTTATGTATCAGTCTTACTAGAAGAAGAAACAGAAGATTTACAAGTAGCTCAAAAGTTGTACGTAGAAGCGTGTGAAGATAGTGCGATTAAAGAAGATCTATTAGAAGAATTACAAGATGAGTTTTCCTATACGATTGAACCACAATTAACGTTTACAGCACAAGTTAACGCTATTCATGACGGTTCGTTTCAATTAGAAGACTTAGTGCAAGGATTTCGTGATATCGAGCAATCTAGTGAAATATTTGAAAATCTTTTTGAAGACATTGATTTGTATTCTAAAAAATTAGGGGTATCGCCACAAAAACAAAACAAAACCATTGCGGATGTTATGAAAGAATTATCGGTTCTTAACATGGCTGGTCATGCAGGAGATGTCTTAGGGGACGCTTATGAGTACTTAATCGGTCAATTTGCTTCTGAATCCGGTAAAAAAGCGGGAGAATTTTATACCCCTCAACCTGTCGCAAAATTAATGACTCAAATCGTTCTTCAAGGAAAAGAAAATCAAAAAGGTTTTTCTGTTTATGACCCGACAATGGGATCCGGTTCGTTGTTGTTAAATGCTAAGAAATACTCGAATGAACCTGGAACGATTTCTTACTTTGGACAAGAACTCAATACCTCAACCTATAACTTAGCGCGCATGAATATGATTCTTCACGGTGTCTCGACAGCAAACCAAGATCTTCATAATGCCGACACGTTAGACCAAGACTGGCCAACAGAAGAACCAACAAACTTTGATGCTGTTCTTATGAACCCACCTTATTCTGCTAATTGGTCAGCTGATAAAGGCTTTTTAGAAGACGTTCGTTTTTCTACCTATGGCGTTTTAGCACCAAAATCAAAAGCGGACTTTGCTTTCTTATTGCATGGGTACTATCACTTAAAAGATTCTGGTGTAATGGCAATCGTCTTGCCACATGGAGTACTCTTTAGAGGTGGTGGAGAAGGAAAAATCCGTAAAGTATTATTAGAGAACGGTGCAATCGACACAGTGATTGGCTTACCCGCTAATATTTTCTTTAATACCTCTATTCCAACGACTGTTATTATCTTGAAGAAAAACCGTTCAACTAAAGATGTGCTCTTTATTGACGCTTCTCAAGGATTTGAAAAATCAAAAAATCAAAATACGTTAACGGATGAACACATTGATACGATTTTAAAAGCGCACTCTAAAAGAGAAAATAAAGAAAAGTATGCTTATGTAGCAGAATTTGAAGAGATTGTAGAAAATGATTACAACTTAAATATTCCTCGTTACGTAGATACCTTTGAAGAAGAGGAAGAAATTTCATTAGAAACGATATCTACAACAATACAACAAACGAAAAAAGATCTCACTCATGCGGAAGATGAATTATTTGGGATGTTGAATGAATTGCACGGAACAACGGAAGAAGACGATAAAAAATTAAAAGGTTTTATCTCACAGTTGATGAATGATGGTGGTAATAATGAATAAAGAAAAAATAGTTCCGAAAATTCGTTTTAAAGAATTTAGTAACAATTGGGTGAAGTGTGAGTTGGGAGAAGTTTCAGATATTTCTTCTGGTGGAACGCCTAGCAGAGGAGAAAGTAGTTATTGGAATGGTGATATTCCGTGGGCAACTACAGCAGAAGTGAAGTACTCAGAAATAACAGATACAAAAGAAAAAATTACAATTGATGGACTAAATAATTCTTCAGCAAAATTAATGCCAGTAGGAACTATTTTATTGGCTATGTACGGTCAAGGGAAAACTAGGGGTCAACTTGGAATATTGTCCATAGAAGCAGCAACAAACCAAGCAAATGCCAATATACAAGTTCATAGATATATATATAATTATTTTGTTTACTACCAACTTGTCAAAAAATATAATTTACTTAGAAATTTAGCAAATGAGGGTGGACAAGCAAATTTGAGTTTAGGTATAGTCAAAAGTGTCAATATAGTAGTAACCAATAATTTAGATGAACAGCTAAAAATTGGTGAATTTTTTAAGCAACTAGATAATATAATCACACTTCAGCAACAACTTCTTAACGACCATAAGCAACTAAAAAAAGCTATGCTGCAAAAGATGTTTCCACAAAAAGGAGAAAGTATTCCAAAAATTAGGTTTGCTGGATTTACCCAAAAATGGGAAAATCTCAAATTAAGTAGTCTTTATGTAAAAGGAGCTTCCGGTGGGACACCCAAGTCCACTAATAAATCTTATTATATAGGAAATATACCATTTTTGGGTATTTCTGATATTAGTGCTTCTAACGGGTATATATATGATACAAAAAAACGTATTTCTCAGGAAGGATTAGATAGTTCATCAGCATGGCTTGTCCCTAAAGAAGCTATTTCATTAGCCATGTATGCTTCAGTCGGAAAAGTGGCTATTTTAAAAACAGATGTTGCAACGTCACAAGCATTCTATAATATGATATTCAAAGATATAGCTACACGAAATTTTATCTTCCAATACTTGCTAAAAAAAGAATCAACAAATGGATGGAACAAATTAATTTCAACAGGGACCCAAGCAAATTTAAATGCAAAAAAAATACAAGACTTACAAATTATGGTTCCTTCACTTGAAGAACAAGAAAAAATAGGGGATCTATTTGGAAAATTAGATAAAACCATTACTCTTCATGAAAAAAAATTAGAAACCTATCAAAACTTAAAGAAAGCTATGCTACAAAAGATGTTTGTTTAAGATTAAGGAAATGAGGCGAGTGGATGGCAATCACGTTTACTTCTGAATCAGAGTTGGAACAAAATCTCATTAACCAATTGATTAGTGGAGATTCGCAATGGACCTATCGGAAAGACTTAAACACAGAAGAAAAATTATGGGTAAACCTTAGAGAAAAACTAGAACGAAACAATAAAGATGTCTTAAATGGAGTGAACCTGACGGAACAAGAATTCCGTCAGGTTCAAAACCAATTAACCTTTGCGAACTTCTATGACGCAGCTAAATGGTTGGCTGGTGAAAATGGTGTGGCAAAAGTGCAAGTCCAACGCGAAGATGCGTCTCTTGGAACCATTCGTTTAAAAGTATTAAATCGGGCAGACATAGCAGGTGGAATGTCTTCTTATGAAGTTATTAATCAATTTCAGAGTTTTAAACAAAGCGCGGATGATCGAGATCGACGTTTTGACGTCACTTTGTTGATCAATGGCTTGCCGCTGATTCATATTGAACTAAAAAATAGAGCCCATTCTTATATGGATGCGTTTAGACAGATAAAAAAATACTTAATACAAGGCAAGTTTAACGGAATTTTTTCAGCCCTTCAAATGTTTATTGTATCGAATGGCAGCGATACACGCTACATAGCTGCTGCACAAGACACAAAATTAAATGAGCAATTTTTATCGACTTGGGTGGATTCAAAAAATGATCCTGTTACGAGTTATTTAGACTTTGCCGAACATGTTTTATCGATTCCACAAGCTCATAAGATGGTAACTCAATACACCGTTATCGATAGCGATAAAAAAGCGCTAATTTTACTAAGACCGTATCAAATACACGCTATTGAGGCCATTAAACAAGCTTCTAAACGACAAGAATCAGGGTATGTCTGGCATACAACGGGTTCAGGTAAAACATTGACGTCGTATAAAGCAGCCCGTAACTTGTTGCAAATTCCTTCATTAGATAAAACCATTTTTATCGTTGACCGTGTCGATTTAGACCAACAAACGACTTCATCTTTTACTTCTTATGCAGAAAACGATGTGGTCCAAATCGATGAGACGGATAATGTCAGTGATTTGATTAAAAAATTACTCTCAGCTGATCGCTCGGTCATTGTGACGACGATTCAAAAGCTAAACCATGTTATGAAGCGTTTCGAAGGAAAAGAATCGACTCCACGGTATAAAAAATTGAAACACCTGCATGTCGCTTTTGTAGTTGATGAATGCCACCGTGCAGTCTCTCCACAAAAGAAAAAAGAGATCGAAAAATTTTTTTATCAGTCTCTTTGGTATGGATTTACCGGTACGCCTATTTTTGCTGAAAATGCTAAACAAGCTTTAGGAAACTTAGCACGAACGACGGAAGAACAATACGGCAGCCGCCTACATGAATACACCGTTAAGGAAGCGATTCACGATAAAGCGGTCTTAGGCTTTCAAATTGAATACAAGAGCACTTTTTCGGATGATGAATTAGAAGACTTGGTTTTAAAACTAGATCCAAGTATAGACCTAGCAAGTTTGTCTGAACAAGAAAAGGAACGCATGATTCCAAAATCCGTTTATGAAGACGAAAAGCATATGTTAGAAGTCATTCATTCAATTGTAAACAAATCTCGACGAAAATTAGGCTTTCAAAATGGTCCAGGTAAAACGTACAATGCTGTGTTAACGACATCTTCTATTGCACAAGCCCAACGTTACTACGACTTATTTAAAAAAGTGGTTGCTGAAGAAACACCAGTAACGATTCATGACAAAACCAAAAGTGTTTTGCCCACTTTTCCAAGAGTGGCCATTACTTATTCGATTTCTGAAAACGAGGCAACGTCTGTTAACAATCAGGAAAAAATGGCAGAAGCAATTAAAGATTACAATGAGATGTTTGGCACCTCTTTTTCTATTGAGACCATGCGGGCGTATAATAAAAACGTCAATGATCGCTTAGCACGAAAACAAGAAAAATACTTATTTAGAAAAGAACAATTGGATTTAGTGATTGTAGTGGATCGTTTGTTAACGGGCTTTGATGCACCTTGTCTCTCAACGCTTTTTATCGACCGTGCACCCATGCAGCCACATGACTTGATCCAAGCTTTTTCGCGGACCAATCGTTTATTTGATCGTTCTAAACACTTTGGTCAAGTCGTCACGTTTCAAACCCCTGCTTTATATACACAAAAAGTAAAGGATGCTCTCGTGTTGTATTCAAATGGGGGAGAGAACGAGTTATTAGCACCGGTATTCAAAGAAGCCCATCAGGCCTTTAAAGATGCTTTAGCAGGCTTAAGAAAAATCGCTCCTTCACCAGAATCTGTTGATGCATTAAGTTTAGGACAAAAGAAAAAGTATGCAAAAGCGTTTCAAGAAGTAGACAAAGCTTTTGCGGCCATTCAAGTGTATACGGAATATGAAGAGGCAGAACTAGAAAAAGAGTATCATGTCACTGTAGAAGAAATAGAACATTACCATGGAAAGTATGAAAATGTCCTAGAAGAAATAAAACCAGATCCTGAAGAAATAGACGAGCCAATAGATATGGATATGGAATATGAGCTAGAGTCTGTTAAGACAGAAGATATCAATTACGAGTATATTTTACAACTGATTCAAGCATTGGTTCCAACCTATATAGAATCTGAAATGAGCTCTGAACTAGAGTCTGATTCAGAAGAAATTGATAGCTATATCAACGATTTGAAACGAACGAATCCAAAACTTGCAGAGTTAATGGAACAATTATGGAAAGATATTCAAGAAGAACCAGAACAGTACCGTGGCAAGCAAGTCTCTAGTCTATTGGAAGAAATGATTCAAGAAGCGATCGCTTACCAAGTAAATCGTCTTTCAAAAGAATGGGCGATGAAAGAGAGCGTCTTAACTTTTTATGTCAATCATTACAACCCTAAAAAAGAAAGACAAAACGGGGAATCCGAATTAAAACGAACAAGTGATTATGAGGCATATAAAGCTACGACAGAAAATCCTGTAAAACGGTTAACGTATTGGAGAGAAATAAAGAACGCTGTTGAAGATATGATTAACGAAACGATTTTACCTTTACGCAAACCTTAGTTTAACGACGTAAACCTATAAAAAAACGAATAAAATAAACGTTCGTTAATTAACGAGCGTTTAAAAATGAAAAATATACAAAGTTTAGGAGCAATGAAATGATCGTCAAAAAACACATGCTTTCCTTTTTGATTGCTACTTCTCTTTTGTTGGGGGCTTGCAGTCCTTCAGCAAATGAGAGCGAAGCAGCAGAAAGTTATTTAGGTACAGAAACAGCAGTAGAGAGTGCTCAAACAAGTGGAAGTTCAGAGGTCAAAGAAGAGGATAGTCCAGAAGGATCCTCTTCCAATCAAACCGAAGGTACAAAAGAACAATCAGATAAGGAAAGCCAGACTGAAGAAGTAGCATCAGAAGAACCGATAGAGGGTTACAAAACGATTGTTGTAGAAGGTGGTGATCTGTCTGGACATAGAGAACCTAACGTACGTGTAAATATTGGATTTGGAAATCGTGAGTATTGGGGATTTACTAATGAACATGGGCAACTTGTTCGTGTCATAGCGGATTCGATTATCCTTCAAGATGATACAACAGAACCCCTTAAATCGAATGGTAGATATTATCATGATGAAGCAAAAGTTCCTGGTGTTGAAAATTCAAACTTCGATGAAGGACACGTGATTGCAGACTCTTTAGGTGGAGTATCTAACGCTTACAATATTACTCCACAAGATAGTATATTGAATAGACATGGTGATCAGGCTTATATGGAACGAAACATTCGTCAAGCAGGCGGAGCAACCAATTTTGAAGCCATTATTACTTATCCTGATACTGAAACACAGATTCCAAGTAAGTATAGGTATACGTATACTATTCTAGGAAATGATGTTGTTGACGAATTTCAGAACGGAAATCCTGATGAATACAACAAAGAGCAAGGGTTAACAACAAGTGAGTCAACTGAAGGTGAACCCTCACCAGAAAGTTCTATTGTAGAACCAGAAAAACCTAGTGGAGACATTTCTTCAGTCGATACAGATAATAACGGAATGGTAACAATCAAAGAAGCAAAAGATGCTGGCTTCTCCATGCCCATTACAAAAGATCATTGGCTTTATATTTATATGCGTGATAACGATGGCGATGGAATGGTTGGAGAATAATAAATATGGTTCAATCTTTCTATTTTCTCTATTTATAACAATCTGAAACGAGATATAAAATTCATAACTAGAAAGGGAACGTATTATGGATATCCATGAACTGTTAACTAACAAGTTACAAGAGAATCAAAAATTAGAATATAAAAAATATTCATTTAAAGATGGAAAATTTAATTCACTAGAACAAAAACAAAGAAGTGCTTTTCTTAAAGAGATTTGTTCTTTTGCCAACGCTGAAGGAGGAACGCTTGTCGTAGGTATTGGAGAAGATGATAACCATAATCCTATAGCTGCATCTGATGTAGGAGTAAATAAAGATACATGGGAGATGTGGGAGCAATCATTTCGATCATTTTGTAAAACAAAAATTAGACCTGTGTTACATGGAATAGCTTGTACTTTAGTTGAATATAATGATGAATTTTTGATTACTATAGATATACCTAAGAGTATTCTTAAACCTCATGCTTTTTATGATGGAAATAGAGATGAATTTTATATTCGATATGGAAACATGTGTAACCATATGAGTTACGACGATTTGAAAAGATCTTTTACTGAACTAGAATCTATTCAATCCAAAATATCAAGCTTTAGAGATAATAGACTGGCTATGCTTCTCAACGGAGAAATATTTGGAGACTTTGAAAATGAAACTATTTTAGTTCTTCATATCATTCCTCATTGGAGTATTGGGTTAAGTAATTACATTGATATAAATAGCATAAACCGCGAAGCGGTAAAGCAAGATAACTCTTTTGATGTATTCAGTCCTACTTCTAGGGGAAGTTCCAGAAGAGGAAATTTAAGTTTTAATACTGATGGAATGCTTGTTTCGTATGGTGAAAAACGTGAAACTCCTGTAATGTCTTACAGTCAGTTATTTCATAATGGAGCTATTGAATCTGTCGAAGTTAGAATGATGATGGATAGGTTACACTTAACTGGACAATTATTATAAGGTCTCTAGAATTAGAATCAATAGAAACTAAAAAGGAGATTTTTATAATGACTAGAAGACCAAGAAGGGCCTATTCAGAAGAATTTAAAAAACAAATTGTTTTACTCCACAATACAGGCAAATCCAGAAAAGAAATTTTAGCAGAATATGATCTAACGCCTTCGGCCTTTGACAAATGGGTTAAACAGAATTCCAAATCAGGATCATTTAGAGAAAAAGACAATAAGACACCTGAAGAGCTTGAGTTAGAAAGGTTAAGGAAACGAAATGCTCAATTGGAAATGGAAAATGATATTTTAAAGCAAGCAGCGCTGATATTTGGACGAAAGTCCTAGTCATCAAGAATAATGCCCATAAGTATGCCGTATCAGCGATGTGCCAGGTTTTATCTGTTCCAAGGAGTACCTATTATTACCTTTTAAAACAGAACCGAGAAAAGAAACAAGACCTCTATACAGAAGTTGTTATAAAAATTTTTCGAGATAGTCGTGAGAACTATGGAACCAGAAAAATTAAAGTCGAACTTTTAAAGAAGAAAATCCTATTATCTAGACGTAGAATTGGAAGAATTATGAAAGAAAATGGTTTAGTATCTTCTTACACTATTGCTCAGTTTAAGCCACAGAAAACACCAACAAATGAAGCGAAAATCATGAATCATTTGAACCGTGAATTTAACCAAAAGGAACCATTAAGAGTTGTCGTTAGTGATTTAACTTATGTTAGAGTGGGTGGCCAATGGAATTACGTTTGCCTGTTTGTTGATTTATTTAACCGTGAAATCATTGGTTATAGTGCAGGCAACCGAAAGGATGCACAGCTCGTTTACCAAGCTTTAGCGACGATCAAGACAGATTTGACCAATATCAAGGTATTTCATACAGACCGCGGAAATGAGTTCGATAATCGTTTAATTGATGATGTTTTAACTGCGTTTTCTATTCAACGATCGTTAAGTAATAAAGGAACGCCTTATGATAACGCTGTTGCAGAAGCCATGTTTAAAGTTTTTAAGACAGAGTTTGTTAGAAATCAGCACTTTGAGAACTTAGTCAGTTTACAAACGGGGTTAATGGACTACGTCCATTGGTACAATACGATTCGAATACATGGAACCTTAAATTATTTGACGCCTGAAGAGTATAAAATGAAGCACCTTATAAAATCTGTCTAACAAAGTGTTGCCTATCCACTACTTATATTGTAGCATACGTTATGAGAGCCAAGAACTATAAAATAACAAAGGAGGAATAAAGATGTTACTCAAAATAAGAAAGATATTTTTGTTACTAATGGTAACTACATTAGTGCTTCCAAACTTTTTATCCTTGCCATATGAAGTATTTGCTGAGGGGATAGATCCTACTGTGAATCTCTCTGTTGAATCATTAAGCTTAGCTAATTACATAGGAGAACCAGTAGATAAAATCATTTCTGGTGAGGAAATATTCTTAGCTATAGGCTGGAATAATAAGCAAGCTGAAAATAGAGCAACAAGTAAGATTGTGCTTCCTAGTAAAATAACAGCAAGTACGATCGAACAGGCAGAATTAATAAATAAAAATAAAGTCAAAGTTGGAACGTATTCAGTAGATACAAATACTATTAACTTGTCCGTAACAGAAGCAGAGGCTGCAACTGGTACGTTACTTGTTCCAATAAAAGTAACAGAAGAAAAACCTGGCAAGATTGAGTTAGAATTCTTTATAGATGGAAAAGCCTATTTATTGAAAACGTCTATTCAATCTAATGATGAGAACAAGTTAGAAGAAGAAACCGATCAAGCAATGGATCAACAAAAGGTAAATGAAGAAAATAAGGAAAACCAAGAACAAGAAGACTCAGATAAAGTAGAACAAATAGAAGAAACAAAAGATTCAGAAATAGAAGAAAAAATAGACGTAGAAAAGGTAAAAGAAACAGAAATAAAAGAAACAGAAATAAAAAATACACAAGTAATGAAGGATCGTGCAATCTTAGATCAAGATGATATCATATTTAAAAACGTTACATTTAAAGATGAAAAAGGAGAAGAATTTAATTCAACCAATCCTTATGACTTGGAAGCAAAAGAATTAGGACGCTTAAGTTTTGATTTATCACTTCCTGAAGGTCATACGGTTAAAAGTGGAGATACTTACATATTCAATCTCCCAAGTGAATTTAAACCTTCTTCAGCAACTTCAGGAACATTAGGCAGTATTGGGAAGTGGCAAGTGAGTAAAGAAGGGGAGGTTACCTTTACATTCAATGAAGGTGTAGATGGAGATAACGTGACAGGTAGCTTTTGGTTTGAGGTTTTTTTAGAAGAAAGCTTAATGGACGGAACTATCGAACAAGAGATTCCATTTGAAGAAGGATCTAATACAACGATTAAGTTTCCAGTTAAACCAAAAGGTGGGAAACTAATTGATAAAAAAGGAACAATTAATAACAATGGACAGAACTCAGACGAAGCTTACTGGCAGGTGGATATAAATACTGGCTTAGAGCAGTTGACAACTCCGACAGTGACAGACTCTATTCCAACTAATATGAGTTATCAAGAAGGAAGCTTAGTTGTGTATACGCTTGATGTGGATATTTTCGGTAACCGCACAGAGTCTACTGTAGTAGATGCAACAAAATATTCAGTTAAAACAGATGAGAATGGAAAGTTGATTATTTTATTTGATGGACTGACAGAAGAAGAATCTGCTAAAGCCTATCTATTGAAGTATACGACAAATATCATTGAACCAAAAAAGGGGTTTGAAGGAACACAAGTATTTAAAAATACAGCTACCTTAACTAATAATCAAAAGACCACAAGTGCTTCAACAACAGTTAGTAGTAATTATGGGAAATCGATTGAAAAAGGGGCACCTGAATATAATCAGCAGCACCAGACTTTTGATTGGACAATAAACTACAATTTCAATCAAAAGGTTATTGATGCAGATAAGGCAAGTATTAAAGATAGCTGGACTCCGATAGATGTAATGGAATTGGTCCCAGAAGAATTTGCTGCTTTTCCAGTTGAATTCGATGAAAATGGCAAGGCAACAGTAAGTGAAATTGCGATTTCTCCTGACAAATATGTACTCGTTAATGATAAGTCTGGTTTCTCTTTAACCTTTAAGGACCAAGTTGAGGGACAAGCTTACCAAATAAAATACCAAACAAAAATTCTTGGCTCTACTGGAACAGGTATTGTTAATAATAATGGTACTGTAAAAAACCAAGTAGAAACAGGTACTGAAAATAAAACTGGCAGTAGCGGTACATGGAAACAAAAAGGGATCACGAAAAAACATGTGAAAACAGATGTTACTAATAAGTCTATTGACTGGGAAATTAAACTAAACGAGAATGGTTACCTAATGGAAAATCTTCTATTAGAAGATAAATTTATTGGTGACGGATTAAGCTTGATTGAAAACCAAGTGAATTCTAGTAAATATGAATTAAAAATTGTTGATGCTAATGGAAAAGAATTTACGGAGTATACTCCGACGTATACCGAACCTAGTCCGGGATCTCCAGGAGGATTTAAAATCCAATTTAACAAACCGATTAACGAATCTTATACACTTAGCTACAAAACCTATTTTGAACGAAATTCAGATGGTACAGCTTCTTATGGAAATGGAGCAACGATTAAATGGTCTGAAGGTGAAAATGACTATAACAGTAGCAGTCAAGAGGTTGTAGTGACACCTGGAGGACACACAGCTAAAAATGGAGTTAAGTCAGGGAAATATAATGCCCAAAACAAACAAGTTTCTTGGGAAGTGAATACAAACTATGCACGATTGCCAATTGTTTCACCTTATAAAATTAGTGATACAATTCCTAAAAACCAAGAATTTGTTGACGAAACACTTGAAGTGTATAGCTATGTAGTAAATGCGAAGGGAGATATTGTTAGTAAAGATAAAATTTCTTCGGATAAGTACACAATTGAATTCCCTAACAAGGAGAACAAAAATAATTTAACCATTATACTCAAAGATACTTTCGTTGGTGAGAAAACAGCTATAGGGATTAGTTTTGACACAAAATTCACCGATGAATGGGTACAAGATGCTACAGTGACGAATAAAGCTGAAGTTACAAACGGAGAAAATATATTTAATTTAGAAGCCTCTGTTGAAATACCGAATGGTGGAAAATATGCAAATAAATCAGGAAAACAAGCTGGAGAATTTAATGAACGTGTGGACTGGAGTATTGTATTGAATCCTACTCAGACCAAAGTTTCTAATTACACGTTAACAGATAATCCTGATTTAAATTCTGTCTTGATGGAAGATACATTTATTCTTTATGAAGCAAAAGTTGATACAAAAGGAAATGTTACAAAGACTGACCACATACTAGAAAAAAATGTTGATTATATCCTAGATGTTAAAACAGATAATGGTACAGGAAAACAACAATTCAGTTTGAAATTTGAAAATGATATTACTAAAGCTTATATATTAGAATATAGTTCATATATCGACCCTCTATTATCAAAGGGTGAAGAAATAAAAAACGAATATGGAGTTACAGGAGAGACAACAGAAACTATAGAATCTTCAGATATAAAAACGGTAACTAAAAATAACGCTGGCGGTGGAGATGGTTCTAGCATTCGTGGCGGACTGTCTATCCAAAAGGAAAATGAAAAAGGGACCGTATTACAAGATGCAGTATTCAATTTATATACCAGAGATGGAAAACAACTCTTACGTACGGGTACCACGGATGAAAAAGGAATTCTAAAATTTGGCGGTTTACGTAGAGGAAATTACCTTCTTAAAGAAGTAACAGCCCCAGAAGGTTATGTTATAAATGATAAATTAGCCAAAGGAGTCATCATTGATTTATCTTTTAGTAAGGACAACCCATTTGTCGATTTTAAATATATTAATAAATTAACAAAAATTCAAATTAATAAAATTGGAGCAAATAAGTTACCAATTACTAAATCGGCTACATTTACTATTTATGATAAAGATGAAAAAGTCGTACGTAGCAATATTGAAACCGTTAATGGAACGGTTATTGTCGAAGATTTAGCACCTGGAAATTATTTTTTAGAAGAACAGGTTGCACCAGACGGCTATATTCGAAATACAAATAAGATTCCGTTTACTATCACAATTAATGAAGATGGAACGCAAACTATTCCAATAATCGATGTAGTAAACCACCAAGGTAGTGTTGAGTGGAAAAAAACAACGAAAACGGGTGAACCTTTAGCTGGCGCAGTATTTAATGTATTGAATAAAGACGGCGTCATCGTTGCAGAAAATGTTGTTTCTGATGAAGCTGGATTAGTTTCAGTCAATGATTTGGCACCAGGCACCTATACGATTCAAGAAACTACTACTGTCGATGGGTATTTATTAAACACAGAAACGGTAGAATTTACCATAGCTTCTAGTTCAGAAGGTACGCCTGTAACACTTTCTATAGATAATTTTAAAAATTATCAAGGGACAGCTCAATTAATAAAAACAAATGAAGCTGGGAAAGTATTGAAAGATGCGGTCTTCGAAGTACGAAACTCAGACGGTAAAGTGATGGATACACTAACATCAGATGAGAATGGCAGAATCATGGCCGAAGGCCTTGCGCCAGGAAACTATACATTTGTAGAAATTTCTTCTCCAGATGGTTATATCACGAACACGCAACCTGTCTCATTTATTATTGCGACTGAGGCAGAAGGTGAACCAGAAATGATTAATACTGGAAACTTTGAAAATTATCAAGGATCCGTTATCTTACAAAAAACAGACGCAACTAATAAGGATTTAGCAGGTGCAGCATTTGATTTATATGATGCAAACGGCAACTTGATCCAAGCAGATGTGATCTCAAATAAAAAAGGTCAAGTCAAAGTAGAAAACTTAGCACCAGGAAACTACGTATTTAAAGAAACAAAAGCTCCAAATGGTTATGTATTAAATGAAACAGAGATTACATTCACCGTAGCATCAGAGCATATCGGAAAACCAGAACAAATAAAGGCAGGAAGCTTTATTAACTATCAAGGATCCGTTGTTTTAGAAAAAGTTGATTCTAAAGGAAAAGCTTTAGCAGACGCTGTTTTTGATGTGGTAGATTCCGAAGGAATGATCGTCCAAAAAGACTTAATGTCTACTAAAGACGGCAAAATATTCGTTGAAAATCTTGCTCCTGGAGAGTATACATTTATTGAAACAGTCGCTCCTAAAGGCTACGTTTTAAATGAAACAACGGTACCTTTTACAATCGTTGATTCAGCAAAAGGCAAGCCGGTAGAAGTTGACGTTAAAACATTCGTAAACTACCAAGGTAGTGTTGAGTGGAAAAAAACAACGAAAACGGGTGAACCTTTAGCTGGCGCAGTATTTAATGTATTGAATAAAGACGGCATCATCGTTGCAGAAAATGTTGTTTCTGATGAAGCTGGATTAGTTTCAGTCAATGATTTGGCACCAGGCACCTATACGATTCAAGAAACTACTACTGTCGATGGGTATTTATTAAACACAGAAACGGTAGAATTTACCATAGCTTCTAGTTCAGAAGGTACGCCTGTAACACTTTCTATAGATAATTTTAAAAATTATCAAGGGACAGCTCAATTAATAAAAACAAATGAAGCTGGGAAAGTATTGAAAGATGCGGTCTTCGAAGTACGAAACTCAGACGGTAAAGTGATGGATACACTAACATCAGATGAGAATGGCAGAATCATGGCCGAAGGCCTTGCGCCAGGAAACTATACATTTGTAGAGGTAAAAGCACCGGGAAATTATGTGAAGGATACAACAGATTATCCATTTACTATTCTAGATAAATTTGAAGGAGAACCTGAAGTAGTTACAGTTGGAGACGTTCAGAACTTCAAAGGAAGTGTTGTACTAGAAAAGGTTGATGTATCAGGTAAAGGATTGAGTAATGCAGTATTTGAAATAAGAGATAGTAAAGATAATCTGATTCAATCAGGACTGACTTCTAATAATAATGGTAAGGTAAAGGTAAATGGACTTGCGCCTGGAAAGTATACTATTAGCGAAACCCAAGCACCTGAAGGCTACGTCAGGAATACAGATGTAGTAGAGTTTGATATTAAAGATACTACAAAAGGTAAACCTGCTACTGTCCAATTAGGACAATTTATTAATTACCAAGGTTCATTGGAAATTCTTAAAGTAGATGAGAACGAAAAAGCTTTACAAGGCGCTGAATTCTCAATTTTAGATAATGATGGAAAGAAAGTTTATAGTCAATTAAAAAGTGATAACGAAGGGCGCATTCTAGTTGAAGGACTTGCACCAGGATATTACTCTTTAATAGAAACTAAAGCACCTAAGTCATATATCCATTCTAATAAGCCGATATCATTTGAAATAGCCAAAGAATCAAATGGTTCAGTAAAAAGAATTCAATTAAAAGTTATAAATAAAAAAGAGTCATTAAATACTGCAATAACAGATGATGCAAGCAACTCCGGCTCTGGATCCGGCTTATTACCTCAAACTGGGGCAGAAATGTTAAATACTTTATTAGTATTACTAGGGTTGCTATTTATTTCTTCTGGTATTTTCTTAGTTAAGCGCCAAAATGATAAATAGGAAAAGATAGAGATGGGTAAAAAAACGAAATTAATCGGTTTTGTAATGATTTTTATAGGTATCTGCTTGACCCTGTGGGTACCTATACAGCAGCTCATTGTAGTAAATTTATCAGGAAACCTAGTAGAAGAGTTCGAATCAGGTCAGATAGTGGATAATCAGATAAAGGAAGGAATGTTTGATTTTACAAATGTAGAGAGCATAAAGGCATCCTCTATTCTTTCTTTATCTAAATTTGAAAGTAGTCAAGCTATTGGAGTGATTTCTATTCCAGAGGTAGAGATGAAAATTCCAATCTTAAACGGAATGTCGCAGAGTAATTTAATGGTTGGAGCAGGAACGATGAAAAAAAATCAAAAAATAGGAGTAGGTAATTATGCTTTAGCGGGGCATAATTGGCGAGACAAAAAATCATTATTCTCACCATTACATCAAGTTGAAAAAGGAATGGTGGTCTCTATTACGGATATGGAAAGCACACATCATTATAAAATTGATACGATTATGCTTGTCACTCCTGATCGTATTGATGTAATAAATGACACTGCAACTCCTAAACTAACGTTAGTTACTTGCAACTATGATGGAACAGAAAGATTGATTGTACAAGCAAGTATTATAGATAGTCTTTAAAAAAATATTAAGATAACCAAAGATTTAAAGAGCAGCCAATCGAATTCGATTGGCTGCTCTTTTTTTGTTCTTTATTTAAAATCATAAATATCCCTTACAATCTCTAACATTAAAATTTTTAATTAAGATTAAAAGTAATATAGTATGACTTTCTGATAACTTCTATTTATAAAAAAACACCAAAAATACTTGTTTTTGGGAATAGTCCTTTATCATTTACAAAGCATAGATATATACATAACAAATGGAGGTATACTCAGAATGTTCCAGAGAAGTACTGAAATAAAAGTTGAAACCCTTTTTGTAATAACGGTATATTTTTATGTATTTTAATTAATTAAAACTTATCTACAAGTATAAAGTGCTAATATAATGTATGTAGTTAAATTAAACAAAAAAAAGCCCCGTAGACGCCAATCTACGAGACAATAAACTTATATAGGTTCTGTAGTTCTATTATATTTGTCTTTTTGAGGAGTGTTAATTAGCAATTCTTTTTTTACGACACAAGAGTCAAGCTTTGTGCGTGACAGGCTTCGCGTTGACCGTTTGACTAATCGTCGCTGTAACTAGAAAGGCTAAGGGATCAAAATAAATACTGAATGTAGCCTTTCCCCCTTAAGGGGAATTCTATCGTTAATGACACGGGCGATAATCCTGATCCTCAGACCAGGAGATTAAAGCAGGGCTCTTAAGGACAATTTTAAAGAAATTTAAACTTATTTTAGTGACGCTAACGCATAGAGTTGTGGTACTTTTTAATCCAAACTCTCGCTACCATTAATTTTAAGTATATATAATAGTATTTAATATAAAAACTTAACAAATAAAATAACGAAAGGTAGTGCGATGAATGTTCTTTGGACAAAGATTATGATAACATCTAAAAATTTCTTAACTATATTAGTAGATGTTAATAATGTAGCAATTTCTGACATGAAAATAAGCTGAAGAATACTCATCATAGCAATTATAGTTTTACTTTCAGCTGAAGAGATACCTTTTCCTAATATTACAGGTAAGTAGTTATCTGCAAACCCAGACATAATAGCACTGGCTGTTACACGTGCATCTTCTACGTTAGCTAAAGTTAATACATATTCTACTGGTAAAGAAATCCATCCTAATACAGGAGTAAATAGAGAAATAGCAAGAGCGGCGGTTCCCCAGAAAATAATAATTGGTGTTAACCATAGTACGTAGAATAACATGTTATCAATTTTTGAAAGAAAATTATTAACTGTTACATCGTTAGCACGTTCACTTGAACTTACGAAAGCATTATTTAAAGCTGAACCTTGTTTTTTAACTTTAATTTTTGTTTCAGAACTTCCATCAACATATAAATCTGGATAGTTTTTAATAGGTGGGATTCTGACACCAATAAAACCTAAAATAACTCCTATTAAAGTAATACCGATAAAAATAGCACCGAATGAATCCATAACATCTAAAACAGAACATACTAGTACTACCCATCCAACACTTGAAGTAGAAAATAGACTACCAATAACTGCTGCTTCTTTGACTGTGAAATAACCTTTTTTAAAAAGTTCTTGAGTTCCAATAATTGCTGCGTTACCAGGACCAACCCATGCACTAATGATATTAACTGCACAAATTTCTGAAACTTTAAAAATAGGTCTTACAATGAATCCTACAAAGGATCCTAGAAACTCCATAGCACCAAATTCTAAAATAAAAGTTTGGAAAAGTAACATTACTGGAACTAATACTCCAAGTTGTGTAGCTAAATCAAGCATAGCACCACCTGTATCAGGAGATACTAAAAAATTTGGTCCAACTTTAAAAAATACAGCAACAGCAATGGTTGCTCCAATAATTCTGTTAATTGTATAAAAAAGTGTTGTTGAAAAGAGTTTACTCAATAATCTTTGTTTTTTTATAAAACTATTAGGCATAAGTTGATCTATAAGAGCTAATAAAGCACTTGCTACTACAGAAATAACTAACAGCAACTGTAACTGATCATGAAATTTCGCTATAAATAATTTTAAGTAGTGGAAAAGGACAGTATCCATACCATTAGAAAAATTAAAAGGAATAAGAATCTAAAAATATACCTATAAATGTACCAATTAAAAACTTTACAAAACCTATTGTTTTATTATTATTTCTTTGCATTATTACACCTACAATTCATTTTTTTATAATTATTTTTCATTAATATATGAAATTCGTTTTAAAAAAGGATTTAAGTGACTATGAAAACAGATAAACAAAAAATACAAGTATTAAACCAATTAGTCGATTATTATGGCTTCCAACATTGGTGGGAAGATGATAACCGCATTTCGGATTGGGTCTCAATGATTTTGATTCAGCAAACGACTGAAAAAAATGCGAAAAAGGCTCTTAAAAACTTAGAAAATGTTTTAACTGTGGAACAGTTGCAAAAGATAGAGATAGAAAAATTACAAGAACTGATTCGTCCAGCAGGATTTTTCAAACAAAAAAGTCTCTATATTAAAGCGTTGATTCAATGGTTTGTTTCTAATGGTGGGGATTTTGAGATGTTTCGCAGCTATTCAACAGCTGAATTGAGGAAAGAATTGTTATCAATAAAAGGAGTAGGTTTTGAAACAGCTGATGCTATGCTTTTATATATTTTTGAAAGAAACGTATTCATTGCAGATCAATATGCGATTCGCTTATTCAGCCGGTTAGGGTTTGGTGAATATAAAAATTATGAAGCAATGCATAAAGAGTTTAACCATCTTACAAAACAAATTCCTTATGATTTATGTAAAGAATGGCATGCTGCAATTGATCTTCATGGTAAAAAATACGGAAAAAATAAAGAACTAGATGAAACTTGGTTGTTTCATGAAGGAAATAAATATTATATATTAAGTTAAAGAAAGGGAGAGTTTATGGATTATAAAAAAATAGATACTAGTATTTTTGTAAGAATTGATAAAGATGAAGAAATATTAGATAAGATTCAAGAAATATGTAAAAAATAAAATATATTATCAGGTTATTTTCAAGGTATTGGAGCATGTGGAGAAGTCATCGTTTCTACCTACCAATCTGAAACAGAAGATTTTCTAGACCATAAGAAAACGGGAATGCTTGAGTTGGTATCATTAATGGGAAATATTTCAATGGATGATAGTGGAAGCCCTCTTTTGCATAGTCATGCAAGTTTTTCTTATTTAAATGACACCGATGAACCTGCTATTATAGGGGGGCACTTGACGAAAGCAACTGTTCTCTATACAGCAGAAATTACTATCGTACCTGTGAATAATGAAATTGGAAGGATGATCGATCCATTAACTGGGATTAATGTCTGGAAGTTTAATCATTAAAATTTATTGTAGTGTGTGATGTTTTAGAACAGTAACTAGTAGGTAATAAATAGTTAAATACCCTGATAAAGCTTCTGAGAAGCACTTAAATAGAAGAAATTGAAGAATAAAAACCTACAAAGCAGTATTCTTCAATTTCTTTTATTTTTTTTTATTCAATTTTAGTACTGCAATTTTTCTATATAGGTTTTTAGTACGTGTATGGTCTGGATGCAGTCGTTTAAGTCTGACCATTCCGCCGGGTTATGACTGATGCCATCTTTACTCTTAACAAACAGCATGACTATCGGAATTTGTGCTCCGAGAACCATTGCATCGTGTCCTGCTCCGCTTGGCAAACGATAAGGACGGATGCCGTTTACTTTCATAGCCTCTTCAAGTAACTCTTGTCGGTCTTCAGAAATGGGCACGGGTGGACTCTTTAGCGTTTCTTTATACGTAACAGACAATTTGTGTGATACTCCAATTTCTTTTCCAAGCTGAATAATGCGATTGACTAAGGTATCTCTTGATTCTTCATAGATATCTCTACTATCGACATACAAGGTAACTTTCCCAGGGATGACATTAACTCCATTAGGTTCTACATGAAGTTTTCCTACTGTGGCTACAGCGGTATCATTAATTTGCTGTGGAATTTGAGTGAGTTTGACTATAAACTCACTGGCAGCAAGTAAGGCATCTTTCCGGTCATTCATCGGTGTATTGCCTGCATGACCCGCTTCTCCTTGAAAGGTGTATTCCAGCCAGTGAGGTCCGGCAATTCCTGTCACAATTCCACATGGAAGGCCTTCTTTTTCTAAACGTTTTCCTTGCTCGATATGTATTTCAATAAAGGTTTCGATATCATCCAAATCCCGTTTGGCAGTAGAGTAACTTTCTAGACTTAACCCCACATCTTGCAATACTTCTTCAAAACTTTCCCCATTAGTGTCTTTCTTTTTTATCTTCTCGTCTAAGTCGCCTGATCCCATAAAAGCTTCACTTCCATTCAAGCCACCATGGAATCTCGATCCTTCTTCATCAGAAAAAATAACGACTTCAAAAGGTTTTTCTGGTGTGAATTCTGCCTCTCTCCAAGCTTCTGCAACTTCCAAAGCAGATAATACTCCCAATGGACCATCGAAGTGTCCACCATTTGGGACACTGTCGACATGAGAACCACTTAATACGGCAGGTACACCTGGGCGTTTGCCTTCCAGCCGACCAAATACATTGCCTGCTCCATCCTGATGTACAGAAAGTCCGGCTTCTTTCATCCATTTCATGACCAGTTCTTTTGCTTCTTTTTCTTCAAATGAAAAACCAGTACGATAAGAACCATTCTGTTCTGTTAATCCAATTTTTGACAAAGCTCCTAACCGTTCGGCTAATCGCTTACCGGAGACACCAGTGTAATCAAGTGAAACGTCATACGTTTCAAGTAAATTTTCTTTTAAATTAAAAATTGTTTTTTGGCTCATAAAAATCCCTCCTACTCATAATTATAACAGACGACTCACTATAAAATAGCTCATCTATAAAGGACACTTTTTCGAGTGTCTAATTTTTGGTTCATACACTAATGATTATTTTCAGGAAATCTTTATTTAGATTAAGTAGAGAACCCCACGAGTTAAGAAACACCAATAGGGCTATCGATATAACAAATAGCAAAGAAATTTTGAACTACATTCTATAGTTATAAATGAATGTAACTCAGGCAACTATATAGATAGATACATACAAACAAATTAAAACGTTCTTAAAATGCTTCTGAGAGACACTTAAAATCAAAAAAATTGAAGAATATGAGCTTAAAAAAGCTTTACTCTTCAATTTCTTTTATTTTTTCTTGTTCCATATTTTGAAATGCTATCATTCGTTTAGTTTCTTTATCTAGGATTGATTTAGCAAAAGTTACAAAAGAATCTATGTCTTGAGTTGCTAAAATTTCAACATACTGTGCTTTTGTATCCTTTTCAATAATTAATGGAGGAAATCTCTCCTGTAATAAAGAATAGTTCATCATCATCCGACCAGTTCGGCCATTCCCATCTGAGAATGGATGAATCCGTTCAAACTGAATATGAGTATCCAAAATAGCCATTAACTTAGCTTCCCTATCTGTAGATATACTTAAACGATAATTTAAATTATCAATTAATTGAGAAACTAACAAAGGTGTTTCTGATGGTGAAGCTGTTTGAAATTCAGCACCTAAAATCATATTTTCATTCTTTTTAAATTGACCTTTATCGTATTGTAATCGATCTGTTAAATCAGCGTGTATCTCTTTAATAATGGTGGTAGAAAGGGTCTCTTCATTTATTAAATGATTTATCATATGATCAAAAGCTTGCTTGTGGTTCTCAATCTCATAAAATTCTCTAACTGTAGCACCGGAACTAATGGGTAAAGTACCATTTACAATGATAGAAACGGTAGCAGGTAAAGAAATAGTATTTCCCTCAATCCCTGCCGAATGATGAGCTAATCGTACTAAAATATCTTCAAAGTAGTCGCTAGTTATGGATTTGAAAAATTTATTCACTTGAAGGCCTCCTACATTTAATATCTACACAAAAGTATACTTACGCAAGCTATTCAACAGTGTCTGTGTGAGTATTCTTAAAATTCTGAGCTTAAAAAGTCTTTTGCATCTACGCATCTTTAAAGTTAACTATACAAAAGTATACTAGTATACTTTTGTATAGTTAACTTATTTTCTGCAAACTTATTTTTTTGAATGCTCGTAAAGATGTTCGTACATTTGATTGTAACCCTCTCTTTGACGGTTAGTTAAGCGTGCGTTTACATAACTTTCAATTAGCATTTGCATCATATCGTTTACAGTTGATTTATCCATTTCTTCTAATTCTTCAATAAAAGGTTTTAATGTATTTAGTCTTAGTAATACATCAGGAGATAATTTAGCTGTTTTTGTAGCTTTAAAAAAGTTTTCGGGTACCTTCTTCTCTTGTACTTTAAATTGTTTTTGAATTTGTGTTTTTTTGTTTTCAATTGGAAGATCATTTGGTGAATGGATAGGTGATCTACCAAAGTCATTAGTTCCTTTTATGGATACATTTTTTTCTTGGAGACTACTTTTTTGTCTTTTGATAATTGGTTCAAATGACTTACTCATAAAATACTCCCTTCTCCCATTCTAAGCAGTTAAATATTTTCTAAATACGCTTCATGGTCATTCAATTCATTTAAAACATCTATGAAAATTTGATGAGCTTTTCCATCCCACATTTCTACTTTTCCATTTGCATTAGTGTTCATGTGAACACCTTCTACATCATATACTTTTAAACGTTCTTGGTAATTTACAATAGTATCAATAACATTGCTGCCATACATTTCTCTTGCTTGATCTAAAACTCTAGTATCCACTCGTCCACCTTGTCTTAACATCATAGGAATAATTCCAACAACTTGTAAGTGGGCATTATAGTTTTCTGATAAAAATTGCATGTAAGCAATATATGTTTGGGCACCATCTAATGAGAGTTCTTGGGTTTGAAGAACAATAATACAATAATCGGCAGCTATCATAGCATTGTCTGAGTAATCAGATATCGTGGGAGGAACATCTATATAAATACGATCATAACTATTTTTGAAGGGCTCAATTAATTCTTTTAAATAAGAAATTTGAGCTATTTCATTATCTGGGTATTTATCAAAAAGAATCTTTGATAAATTTCTAAAGGATGTATTTGCTGGTATCATATCTAAATTATCCATGACATGAACGATTTCATCGGTAAGGTTTCCGTTTCGAAAACCATCAGTAATTGATTTTGATATGTTATCAAGATTTCCAGTTTTAGCAAGCACTCTAGTAGCATTGCCTTGAGGGTCCATATCAATAACTAAGATACGTTCCTTTAAATATGTAGCTGCTTCATATGCCAGCATAGTTACGGTTTTTGTTTTGCCAACCCCGCCCTTAAAGTTTCCAACAACATAAACTTTTCCGTTCATTTGTTTACCTCCTAATTTATACATAAGTATACTTATGTATAAATTTTAACATTTAAAAACATAATATGCAACGGTATACTACTGCGAAAGTTACTTATGTGTAGATGTAACAAAAATGAAATATAAGCATAAGTATACCAGTATACTTATGCTTAAGTTAAAAAGTATACTAGTATACCAGTATACTACGCACAAGTATACTGGTATACCAACGTATAAATATACCAGTGTACTTGTGCGTTATCCTTATAATTCATTTAAATCACTGACATAGTAACATTTCCCTATAAATTGTTTTCGTTTATACCTAAAGAAAACTATACGTTAGTATACCAGTATACCGTTGTATAGTTTTTTTAGCATGTAAAAACTGCTACACAAACTACGCGTTAGTATACTGGTATACTAACGTTATTTTCATACAGTATACTAGTATACTGTTGTATAGTTTGTTAATAGAAAAAAGCATTTACTTCACATTTTAAGTGCGTTAGGCTCGATATAACACTAAAATTAAATAAAAAAAAGCCCCACGAATTGGCGTTCGTAGGACAACAAATTATTCTGATTTATGTATTGTCATTATACCAAGCACCTGGACAAATGGCAATTGGCTTTTTTACCAACACAGGAGCCAAGCTGTGTGCGTGACAGCATTTAAGTAGACAGGTTAAGCATACGCCGCTGCAATAAGGAATGCTAGGAACAATCAAATAGGGTCGCTATATCCTCTATTGTTCTGAATGGTGACCACGACCGATTTGAACTGGTGGGGGAGGTAATCCAGGTCTGATTTAGACTGGTAGCTTAAAACAATACTCTTAGGGTGGATTTTAAGAGTGTTTTAAGCGTGTTGAGACAACAACACCGACGATATAGCATGTGAAGCAGGCTCCGACTCGATCCGAGGCTAGAATATACATAAAAGACACATTCGTACTCTAGTTCAGCTTAAATCTATTTTAGGCTGTGCTAGGGTACAACTATGCTCATCTCACCAATTTCTCTCACCTCGGCTAGCAAATGAGAAAACTTATGTCAACCGCTTTTATTTACTACATAACTTAAATAAAAGGATATATATCTTATGATGGTAACGAATCAATGAGTAAAAGTCTAATGTATGGCAATTAAGTTTGCTTATAGCTTAGATAAATTTTAAGAATAGTAAAATTATTTACTGAGAAACACAAAATACAAATAAATATAATTGCTTAATAAAAAGATTTAGGGAAAAATAAACGACTATATTTAGTAAGGAGGGTAGTATGAATATACATATTATTCAACATGTTTCATTTGAAAATCCTGGTCAGATTATGAACTGGGTACAAGAGAATAATCATACAGTCAAACTAATAAAAGTATTTAACGGAGAGCCTTTCCCCAAAGCGGAAGAAGTATCTTTTTTATTTGATAAGTGAAGGATTTACAAAACCTTGCCATGCTACGTCTTTATATTCTACTGAAAAATGGGAAAACCAAGGGTTTCGTCTGTTCAATGCGATAGGATTACAATTTCATTTTGAAGTGACCAAAGAAACTGTGAAAGAGATTGTAGAAGCTGATTCACAGTTTCTTTTACAATCAGTTTTCTCTGTGACACGAGAAGGAACAATAGATTTTCCTGTTCCTGATGAGAATAAAGACAGTATATTTTCGATCCTAAATACATTGGAACGTGAAGTGAAATAAGTACATTGTATTTATTTGATGGATTGGGCTTGAAATAAAAGAATGGAGGAAGACAAAGGATGATCTTAAAAGAGGTTGTAACAAACTATTTATTTAACGATGAAATAATACAGACTATCGCTAACTACTGGAAGAAACACTATTACCAAGAGGAAGAGGTTACTGTTGGTAATATCAAAGAAAAGTTAGTTAAGTTGAGAGAAGAATTGGATAGAGTAGACACAACGGATGCTGCTTCTACTGGTGAATATAGTTTTACCGCTAAATGGATTGAAGATGCTTTCACAGAAGAATTAGTGATGGATATTTTTTGTACCTTTAATGAAGATGGAAAGCACTACTCAATTGATTATCTTTCTTTTAAAGAGATGCTCCATTATAACGTTATATTTCCATTGGATATACCTAAAATCGATTTTTTAAGCGAATTGCTATGGGAGGTTACTTTTGAGGGTTTTACTGAGGAAAGTAAGACTGAAAGTCGCAGGGAGTTAGAAAATAGAATTCAAGAATCTGATGAAGTTCAAAAATCAATGGCTGATGTTAAAGCGTTCATTGTCTTTTTTAAAGAAGAATGTTCAACTGATAAACGCATATCAATAATTGACCACTTCCAACCACTGACGGAATCTGTTATTGAAGACTGGTCAGACATTTTTGATGAGACCGAGGATGAATCAAGTGAAGTATCTTTTTGGTCAAATGTAGCTGTGCAAAAGCAAGATAAGCAGCTATTAGAAGAATTTCTTCAAGTTTTCAAAGAGGAATATGACTATTTTGTTGATCAGAAGTCACAAAAGAAATTATAAGATACAAAATCACATAGATTAGTTTAAAAATTTTAGCGGTGATTTTTTCTAAATAAAATACTTCTTATTGAAAAACTAATGGTATTGAGAATAAATTTAAGAGAATTTATTTGGCTTAGATACGTTAAATTAGATAAAATCGTGTATCAAAATAAGCTCTCTCAGTACTCCTTATTCGAGGGTTGAGAGAGCTTATTTTTGATTTTATAACAACAAAATTTCTTCGTATAATTTAATTTTTCACCAGTTCTTTAGTTGTTTTGTCGATAAATGTGAGTTCTAGGTTTAAACCATCTGCAATTTTTGTAATGGTCTTTAAAGAAGGAGCATAAGAAAAGTTTTCTACACGAGCTATTTGAGCCTGAGAGACATGTACTTTTTCAGCTAATTCTTTTTGAGTTATATTCTTTTCTCTACGGAGACTGGCTAATAAAGCAGTCAACTCAATAAGATTTTTGTCTTCTTGAGAGATACTACTAATGTCTTTTTTTACATCTGTCCATTTCATGCTAATCATCCTTTCTTGCGTTCTAACCAATCAGCTAATTCACGTTTAGCTTGTTCAATTTCTCTTTTAGGTGTTTTTTGGGATTTTTTTCTAAACTGGTGTAATAAAATTAAGTGATTATCTTCTAAGGTTGCAAAAAACACGCGATTAGGTATTGGGCGTAATTCCCAAATTTTACCCTCAATCTGTTTAACAAGAGGCTCCCCTATAAAAGTTCCGTCATATTCCAGACGTTCCATTTGATAATAGAGCTTTTTTAAGGTTGATTTATTTTCTTTAGTCGGGTTACTATCCAGTTCTTTGATCCAATCTACTATCTGGCTTTGGCCTTTCTTATCTTCATAGAACTCTATTTCGTATTTTTTCATAGAAACTCCTATCACTCTCTGTATACCTCTACAATATATCAAAAATGATATATTGTCAAGTTCGATAATTGCTTTTCAATACATGAAATTGCTTAAAATAGTGTATCAAAAATCTTGTTTTATCAATGTTGAATTTATTTGAATTATCTACAGATTAACTAATTATTGACAAAATAATGTTTAGATAGCTATACTTCATTCAAATGTTCGTTTGAATGAGGTGGGAAAGTTAATGAATGCAGAAGTATGTACAACTACTAGTATACATAAAGAAAAAGTAGCTAGTTTTAAAAACAATTTAAAAGATAAAGACCTTTCAACTTTACTTGTATTAGGAAAATGTTTTAGCGATTCTTCTAGGATTAAAATTTTCTATGCTTTAGAAACGTATAAGGAGATGTGCGTTTGTGATTTAGCCGCGATACTTAATGCTAGTATTGCTACAACGTCACACCATTTACGTTTTTTAAAAAAGAATGGAATGGCAAAATCACGTCAAGATGGAAAAGTAGTTTATTACTCTTTAGCGAATGAAGAGATACTTTCCGCTGTGCAGTATTTTCTAAAATTGTCAGAAAATAGTTCTATGAAAATTTAGTTTGGAGGAAGTTATTTTGTTACAAAGCATTATATCAGCACTCGCTGTTTATATTTCTACCAGCATTGACTATTTATTTATCTTGCTGATTATTTTTTCTCAAAGTCATACAAAAAAAGGGCTCCATCAGATTTATTGGGGTCAATATCTGGGAACAGGTATCTTAGTAGCCATAAGTTTATTTGCATCATACGTGCTAAATTTCATTCCACAAGATTGGATCATTGGGCTTCTCGGTCTTATTCCGATTTTCTTAGGAATAAGAGTGGCATTGGTCGGCGAAGAGGAGGAAGAAGAAGAGGACGTCGTTGAAAAGCTTGAATCAAGAGGAACAAACCGCTTCTTTTGGACCGTTGCCTTAATAACAATTGCTTCTGGTGGCGATAATTTAGGGATTTATATTCCTTACTTTACCTCGCTATCTTTTTCAGAAATTTTCACAGCTTTAATAGTCTTTGCTCTATCTGTTGCGGTTCTTTGCTCTATCAGTTACAAATTAGCCAAAATTTCATTTATTTCCGAAACGTTAGAAAAATATGAACGAATCATTGTTCCTATCGTCTTTATTGGTTTAGGAATTTATATATTGATCGAAAATGGCACGATTCAAACACTATTAAATTTTATATAAACAACTACGATAATGAAATTCAAATAAAAAAAGACAACGAGTTAAGATCTCGCTGTCTTTTTTTATTTGAACTAATGAATTGTAAAATCATTTTAACCATGTAGTTTGTCTTTATTTTTCTTGTTCTTCGATATGAGTTGAAACTTGCTCAAGAATACTAAAAATATGAAGATCGTCGAGGCTATAAATCATATTTTTACCAGCTCTTTTTGATTTTACTAATCTTGAAGTCTTTAAAGTTTTTAACTGGTGAGAAATGGCTGATTGTTCCATACTTAAAGACTGCGCAATTGCTCCAACACTAAGTTCTTCTTTCTGTAAAAGAAATAAAATTGAAAGACGTGTAGGGTCACTAATCATTTTAAATATCTTACTTACCTCTTGGATAGAATCATTCGTTAACGGAGAAGTTGATGATGATTTCATAAAACTTCCTCTCTTTCATATGTGTGTTCGTTCATTCATGTTTAGATTAGCACAAGATTTTTATAAAGCAAGGTTTTTCCATAAGTAGAGCTGTTTTATAGTCCAATTTTTTTATTAACTAAATAAGATAACTATTTTTTTGACAAATCAGATAGAGCAATATATAATGAACGCATAAACATATGAATGTTAGGTCATGTGTAATTCGTAAGCGTTACGATTTCAAAAAATAGTTTTATTAAGAAGGGTGATAGAAATGAAAGAGATTCAAGAGCAACACTCACACGAAAATAATAGTCACGATCATGAACATGATCATGGGAAAATGCCAATTATTTTGTACTTTATTGGTTTAGGATTGTCGCTCATTGCGTTATTTTTAAACGGAGAAACTAGTTTATTACAGAATAGTTTATTTTCCATTGCTTCAATTAGTGCGGGTTATCATGTCATTATTCTTGAAGGAATTGGAGAAACGATTGAAAACTCAAAAATCCAACACAAATTTACACCTAATTCTCATATTCTAATGGGAATAGCTGCAATAGGTGCATCTCTGATAGGAAGTTTTTGGGAAGGAACGTTATTGGTCCTTATTTTCTCTGGAGCACATTTTCTTGAAGATTACGCTGAAGGAAGAAGTAAAAGGGAAATTACAAAGTTACTCGAAATGAATCCAACGACTGCTAGACTAATCATGCTAGATGGTAATACAACCATTGTTGACGTTAAGGAATTAAAAGTAGGAGATCAACTTCAAGTACTAAATGGTGACCAAGTGCCTATTGACGGAGTGATAGTATCTGGATCTACGTCGATTGACGAATCTTCTATAAATGGTGAGAGTATGCCTAAAGAAAAGACTCAAGGAGATGGAGTATTTGGAAGTACAATTAATGGAACGGGTACTTTCACTATGGAAGTTACAAAAGAAACTAACGATACTGTCTTTTCAAAGATTTTACAACTAGTGAATCAAAATCAAGAAAATCAAACAAAAGCGTCTACTATTATCCAAAAGTTTGAGCCTAAGTATGTTAAATTTGTTTTAATTACAATTCCTCTTGTCATTTTAATTGCTCCTTTGTTGTTTGACTTGACATGGTCACAAAGTATTTATAGAGGATTAGTCCTTTTAGTCGCAGCTTCTCCGTGTGCTTTAGCAGCAGCTACCGTATCCGTAACATTATCTGCCACTTCTAATCTAGCAAAAAGGGGCGTACTTTCAAAAGGAAGTGCCTATTTGTCGCAATTAGCCGATATTCAAGCCATTGCCTTTGATAAAACAGGAACATTAACGAAAGGGAAACCGGAAGTAACAAATTATTATTTTTCTGATTCTGTGAACGAAGAAAATATGATTGATATCATTGTAGCTCTTGAAAAAGAATCAAATCACCCGTTAGCAAGTGCTATTTTAAACAAGTTTGAATCAAAAAATAAACGAACTATTGAAGTGGAGAATCAGATTGGAAAAGGTTTAATAGGCGATTATAACGGAAAAACTTATCGTATAGGAAAACCAACTTCTTTTGAAGCTGTGTCGGATCACTATACACGTTTGAATAAAGAATGGGCTTCAGAAGGAAATACGGTTGTATACGTATCAGAAAATGAAAAAGTAATTGGTCTGATAGCATTAATGGATATTCCAAGTGAAAATGCGAAAGCAACAATAGAGTACTTTAAGAAGTGTGGTATCCATACCACTTTAATTACTGGGGACTCTGAAACGACTGGACAAGCCGTTGGTAAACAATTAGGAATAGACCAAGTAATTGCGAACGTCATGCCGGAAGATAAATCTAACATTATCAATGAACAAAAGGAAACCTATGGCATATCTGCTATGGTGGGAGATGGTGTCAATGACGCACCTGCTCTTGTAAAAGCAGATGTCGGAATTGCTATGGGAGATGGTACGGATGTTGCAGTAGATGTATCTGATCTAGTGTTAATGAAAAACGATTTGTCTAGATTGGTAACAGCTCATGAGATTTCTTTAAAAATGAATCGAGTTATTTGGCAAAATATTATTTTCTCAATGGTAGTTGTAGCTTTTCTAATTATCGTAAGTTTATTAGGATTAACGGATATAGCCATTAGTGTGATTGTTCATGAAGGAAGTACCTTAGTTGTTATATTAAATGGTCTTCGATTATTAAAGTCTAAATAAATACATGAAATTGGATAAAATCGTGTATCGAGAATCCTATTAAACTAGGGTTCTTTTTTTATAATGCCTTTCAATACACGATTATGTGGTATACTAAACGAAATCATGTATCACTTTTATGAGAGGAGAGGGCTTTTAAATGAGTTACAACGTCCAACCATTACGGACCCAGCAAGAAATAAACGACTTTTTATTCTGTTTAAGGCGCAATAAAAACGCAGATCGGGATGTTTTTCTGTTTTTGATCGGCATTAACAGCGGATTACGCATGTCGGATATCGTTAAATTAAAGAAACAAGATATTATTTCTTCAAAAAATCCCCGAATTGTCGAGAAAAAAACAGGGAAAACCCGTATTTTGTATTTAAGCAGTTTGCAGGACTTGATCCTGGACTATACAAAAGACTTAGAATCAGAGGATTATTTGTTTCCCAGCACCAAAGGTGGGCATGTAGAAGTCAATACAGTCTATCAGATGTTTCAAAAGGTCGCTAAGTTGTTAGGAAGAGACGATATTGGCACGCACACGCTGCGGAAGACGTTTGGGTACCACTATTACAAGAAAACCAAAGACGTGGCTACACTGATGGAAATATTCGGTCATAGCAGCGAAAAAATTACAAAGCGCTATATCGGAATCAACGAAGATGAAATTAGTGAGACATTGCTTAATTTCAGGTTAGGTTTTTAAATACATCTCTTTTTTATAAACAAATAACTATATTGAAAATCGAATTAAACTACTTAATTAGTCATGTAAACTAATGGTTGCTAAACATAAACCATTAGTTGCGTTACTTTTTCTCCTTAAATAGTGATAATAAAATTAACAAATTTAAGGAGGAGTTTTATGTTTAATCGAAAAAAAATTGCTTTATTATTTTTATCTGTGACAACTTTAAATGCTTTAATTCCAATTGCTTCAGTCTCTGCTGATACATCAGATAATTCAGAACAAGTTTTTACATATGATGTAAAATTAGCTGATGGTGAATTTGTTGGTGAAGATGGGAATATTTATAATACAGGTGATTTAATCTCTGCTTTTGAAAATGAAGAAGCTATTATTATTGAAATAGCAAGCATGGAGGAAACTAATTCCTCTGGAATACAAGTAGCTAATTTTGCTCCAGGAGTTTTAGCCCCTTTTATTGGTTCTACAATTGCTATTCCTGGTATTGGGCAAGTTGTAGTGACAGCTGCTGGATTAGCAATTGGTGGGGTTGTTGTTTATAAAGCAGGGTCTTGGGCCTGGAATAAAGCGAAAGCTTATTTCTCTGATGAGTCTAATTGGACTGCAGATCAAATAATTTCTAAAAAAAGAAAAGGAAGTATTAGAAGAGAATTTCCTAGTGAATATTTAGGAAAAACGTTAAAACAAATTGATAAGGAAGCAAAGCAAGGAAATGCTAAAGCTAAAAAAGCTAAAAAAATATTACAAGATGGGAGATTTAAAAAATGATTGGTAAATTTTCTATAAATATTTTATTACAGTCATTTAACCAAGCTGACGAAACACCTAGAGACAGTTTTGAAAATAAAATAGTTCTATACAATTTCGAAGAAGAAATTAATAATAAAAATCTAAAAGAACTTATTTATAAAAGTAATTATGAACTACCATACACAGTTGAAGATGAGACAGTTGTATATTGGAAAGTAGTAAAAATTATTGATATTTTTGAGATTGATTCAGAAATGACATTTACAAACAATACTGAAGTTTATAGTCGTTTTTTTATTGATCAAGGATCTAAAGATGAAATTTTAACTAAATTTTTTTCAGATTATGTATGGGAAGATTAAAAAAATAAAAATACCTTAAAATAATTAACTATCATCCAATTATTATAAGGTAAATTTATTCTAGGACACTTAACATAATTAGCGTTAAACCAAGTAAAACTCCTTTGGAAATTATGCTGAAGGAGTTTTATTATTTTGTATTTATGCTAAAAATAGAGTACAATGTAATTACTAAGTAATTACACAACGTTTAAATGATGGAGGAAATCATATGATTACAAAAACAAGAAAACAAGGAAATTCTATTATGTTAACTGTACCTAAAGAATTCGATGTTCCCAATGGTGTTGAAGTAGAAGCTAAGCTTGTAGAGAATGGTATACTTTATGAGTTTGTAGAGCCTAAAAAAGAGTTTTTTGATTTTAGTGAAGATGTTTTAGCTGATATTCTTTCAGAAGGTTATAACAAACAAGATATATTAAAAGAATTTAAAAATAGAAAAAGTGAGTTAACTTCTGCATTTAGATCTATTGCTGAAGATACTGTTGTCAATTCTAAACCGATGACAAAAGAGGAGTTGGCAGCAGAAATTGGCTTATGAGATTCTACCTTCTAAATACGTAGTAAAGTATCTAAAAAAATTAAAAGAGAAACCATTAAAAGAACAATTTTTAAGGATAATTTATGATGAGATAGCCGTACATCCTCATTCGGGAGAACAAAAAACTGGTGATCTATCAGGAATTTGGACTATGGGATTTAAGTATGCAGGTACGAGCTATCGAGTTGCATATGAAATTAAAGATAATACAGTGATACCTCTATTACTATGTGGAACGCATGAAAATTTTTATGAGCAATTAAAAAAGATTAGGTAAGAACCTAATCTTTTTTCGTCTATAATTACTTAACATAAAACCCATTAACAAAAGTACTCAAAACCCTAATTAATTTTATAACTAATATTTTCTGAATCATAAAAGCTAGTTGTAGGCATATTTTTAGCCCTATAACTAGCTTTTATTTATGCTTAAAGAAGAATAAACAAGAAAGGTGGGATGATTATGTCTGATCGTTTAGCGTTAGCTTTAAGAGTTTTAGAAGGGAATAAAGTTCTTGTTTACCTTCCTGAAGAGAAAAAAGAAGTAGAAATTCTGGTAGAAGAGTATATTTTTGCAGATCTGAAAGAAAATATAAGTAATGAAGAAGGCTATTATTTACTTTTAGAAACAGAATCTGATGGAGTTGTTGAGCATGGAGAACTCATCTAATACATTTCATAAATGGTTATTGAAAACACTACACGAGAATGAGTTAATGTTGGAATTAAAGGATATAACGCTAAAAAATGAGCTTCAGCATAGTTCATAATTTTTGAACGATTTCTTAGTCGATGATTGGTTTAGTAGTGAAGAGGGTACTTCTATTGCCGATCAAGTTGAAATTAATTTAGACAGACAAAGGGAAAATCATCTTCAGAAAGATTTTCCGTTATTTATAGCAGGAAATCTTGAATTAATGGTTTCTAAAAGTACAAAGAATAAAGGGTATCAAATTACAACGTTTAATCATACAGGAGCATTATCAGATCACCAGGAAAATTCACTAAAAGGCTGTTTGAAGTATTTAAAAGAATTAAATGCCTATCCTTTAGATAAACACCTGTCAAGCTACTTTAGCCAAGAGGGGAGTATAACAATGGCCAACCAGTATAAAAAAAGTTCAGAAGCTGAAAAGAAGAAAGAAATTGACCAACTAACCGAAAAAATGACTACACAAGTTCAAACTTATACAGAAACACCTGAACAAATGACGGAATTACTTGATTTTATGAGCCAGTTCAGAGATTACTCTATCCGGAATCAATTCATGATTCGCTCGCAGCATAAAGGAGCAAATGGAGTAGCATCCTATCAACGATTTAAAGAATTAGGCTTTCCAGTTCAAAAAGGAGAAAAAGGGATTAAAATTTGGGTTCCAATGACTGTTACCCAGTTTAAAATTAAAGATGGTGAGTGGAAAAATCAATCGAAAGCAACGAAAGAAGAAAAAGAATGGATAAAGAAAAATCAGACTACAGATAACGTCAAAACATTTACGCGTTTTAAGTTAGGGACGGTTTTTGACGTGACACAAACACATGCGAAACCAGAAGACTATCCAGATATTTTCCCAAATAAAAAGAATCATTTTGACTTTAGAGGGAAAGATTTAGATTTATTGAATCAGTCACTACTGGAGTATTCAAACATTACTAATATTCCAATAAGCAAAGAACCGTTTCCTAATTCGGCTGCTAAGGGGTATTATAAGCCGTCTACTCATTCTATTGCCCTTAATATTAAAAATACGGAAACCGAGAATGTACACACGTTAATTCATGAATTAGCACATGCTGAGATGCATAATAATAACAAACTAAAAAATAAAGAGTTAACTATGCAGGCAGCTCCTGTTCTTGAATACCAAGCAGAAATGACAGCGTATGTAGTAGGGAAGTATTACGGATTAGATACAGAAAAGCATTCCTTACGTTACATATCTAAATGGACGAATAATTTAGAAAAAGTTGAGGACAAAATAAACTCTTTATCAGAAGTGAAAAAAGCTTCTGGAAAATTAATTGATCAACTAGATTTGATTATTGAACAAACAACCGAAAGAAAACAAGGACTGAGTCCCGATAAGGACGAAGTAATTGCTACAAAGTTAGGATTTTTGACAGATCAAAACAATCAAAATCAATACAATCAATTGAAAGATACAACTCTTAAAATAAACACCATTCAACTATTAAAAAGTAACCCTAACGATAAGTTAACTCTTTATTCGATTGAACTTGTTTCTAAGGAACAGACATTTGATTATGTTATGGCTACCGGTAAAAATAAAAAAGAGATTGCAACCAATTGGGTAGGAGAAAAGACAGCTGATGAATGGTTAAAAGAAGACGTTAAATATCGTGTGTTGGATAAGGATCTTAATCAAGAATTAAATATGGAAAAAATAAAGGATTTAATTAACCTAACCGAAAACGAAAAAGTACCGATGAATGTTTTTTCAAATCAAGTTAACTCTGATACTAAGAAAGTATCTTCCCCATCGTTATGACAATAATTATGAATTTGAGATTAAAAGGATGGAATAACTGGTTATTAATCAGTCATTCCATCCTTTATTTCTTTTTTAATTCAATGTATCCTTTTGTAAATATATGTAATTTTTTGAATGAGTTTCGCGTATTTATTGAGTAGTATTAAGTTAATTCTCAAACTTAATACTACTACCATCTAATGAATTTATTTAAGGGTATACAAATTAATGAGAATTTAACCATACATGCCCTTTTTCTTGAGCTTCTTCTTCAGTAAATTCATCCATATTTTTAAACATAGCATCCCATAATTTATCAGCTTGATCTTTATCTAATTTAAGATCTTTGCAAGCCAATAACATATAACCTAAAGCTTGTTTATTAGTCATTCATATCATCCTTTCTTGGACTTTTTAAATACATTGCTTCCACAGTATAACTTTTAAAATTAATTTCCTCAATTGTTTAAAGAGTAGTTAACTATTTAAATTTAATAGTCTTATTCGCATTAACATAACTTGAAAACATCTTTAATAATTCTTCTGTTTCTTCAACTGATAAATGTTCACATTCAAAATAATTTTCTAGTAAAGCGCCTTTTTGAATGAGTCTTTTCGTTCGTTCTTTTCGTTTCTTTTGAGAGTCTAATTGAATGGATCGTTCGACTCGATTGATTTCTTGTTGCAGCTGTTTAAAGTGATTACTCATAAGTTTAACCTACTGTAGGTGATTCAACTGAATTAATAGAGTTTAAAGATTGGTCTTCATTCATTAAATCATAGCTATCTTTTAAATTATCTACGAATTCTTTTATTTCATTTTTTGTTAAGGATTCGTAGTCTAATCCAAATTGGTTAATCAATTCTTTTCCTAAAGTATTTTCAATTTTTTCTTTTTCCTCTAATAGCTCTTTTTTTAATTTTTCTATTTGTTCTAATTTTTTTGAAATGTTTGCCATGATATTTTTCCTCCCTTAATGTTTAAATTACTATACAAAATAGTATGACAGAAAGATAAATAAT